>SVKJ01000002.1 GCA_015068525.1 Oscillospiraceae bacterium
TCCTTTTTTGAGGATAGGTAAAATTTTTTACCATTCCCTTCCTTTTATTAGTATCAATTACTCCTCAGTCTCGCATCCTAAAGTAAGTTCTGCCAACTCCTGCAGCTTGTCTTTTAAAATCTGTTTAATATTACACAAAATATAATTGTAGGAATCTAAAAAAAATCTAATCTTTTTTTCTTCTTCGTCTATTTTGTTTCTTATATTTATATATTCTTTCTTTGTCTTTATTATATTATTATGTTCTGTTAGCAAATCATTATATGTATTGTTATAAAAAATGCAATCATCTTTATCTGTTTGAGTTGTTACTGCTGATAGCAAATCCTCTATTATTTCAGCCATTCGAGTTGCATATTGGTTGCTTCCTATTCGAAGCATAATTGGCCTGTTACTCAAACTGTTTACTCTGATATCTACCACATCAACAGCTTTGTTATTTTTGCTCGTAAAAAGTGCATTTTGATTTTTCCAAACTGAATTTAAAAGTATTTCCGTTACTACCTGCGATTTGCCCGTACCAGGTGGACCTGTTACAATTGTCAAATCAGATGTAAGCGCTTTAGAAACCGCTTCTCTCTGCTCAGTATTCAGTGGAATAACCTCTAACAAAGTATCGTTCTCAATGTTTTTTTCTATTGAGGATATTCGTTCTGAATGTATCCAATTATAAAGTGCAGTTTCCTTATAACTATCCTTGTCAATCTGACTCAGTAATGACAACTCACTTTCTAATCCCTGCGTATACGGAGAACGTTCGCAAGAAAAAACAATTGCTTTATTATATATTCCATCTTCAATGCTGTCATTTAAATGTATATGAGAATTCAACTTATCGATATCCAACTTATCTTTCCAATTCCATTTTCTTATTTCCTGAAGGCGAGATACAATCTCATCTAATTCTATATCTAAATCAGAAGAATTTAATCCTAATTCCTCCTCTAATTGAATCAAATCATAAATCAAATTATTTGTATCATTTGACGAGTTCTTTTTTACTATTTCTATATTTACATTAGGGTATTCCGAAATATGTACATTGCCGCTATTATATTCAAAAGGAAATAAAAATACAGGCACCAGCACCTTAAAATATGCATTATTTTTTGGAGAATATAATGTTTCAACTGAAATCGGATAACCGATATAAGAAATATAATTTCGTTTCTTTGCGGTTTTATTCAAATATGAAATTGCATCTTCGTTAATTTCCTGTGATACATCAAAATTATTAATCTCACTATAATTACCATTTAAATATAAAGATATTCCGTTATTTTCTTCTAAACTCAAACAATTAAGATAGTAGTTGCATAAATTGGACAACTCAATATCAACTGTTTTTTCTTGTTTATCAGTTTTCGAAGTTTCATTTGAATTAAGTATATACCATAAATAATTAGAATCCTGATAACAATATTTTTTAAGTCTTCCATATAATGCTGAATTTACAGTTTTGCGCTCCACGCCCATCTTGTCTGCTATCACTCGTGCTTTGATACCTTTATTCTTTTTAATTATTTCAAGTATTTGTTTATCAAAATCCGTCATTAAAAATATCTCCCTTATTTTTTTATTAAATCTTTTTCCTAGTAAACTATATATAAAATGACAATAGAGCTACCATTTAGGATAGGTAGCCCCACTATATTAATTTTTTTACTTATCTGCAACTATTTCTCATAAAATATATCTCTTGTTTTCAATACAAAGATTATTTAATTCAATGAACTTTATTCTATGTATATTTTACTTTATATTATTTAAAAAGTCAATAAAAAGGAAATCTTCGTTCAATGATTTTTTGTAAAACAAAATACAGCTTCTGCCTATGTCCACAATTGGTAAACTTACAAATATAAATCACATAAACAGGTATTGATTTAAGTTTATAATCAGAAAAAACAAAAACTGTAAAACTGTGTTTATTCAAAGATGCTTAAATTCGTTAAAATAAGGTGAAATTTTTGCTTTTACGGTTGTCAAAATGTGAAAATTATATTATAATGATTTCAACGAAGATGAAATCAACTTTACGGCAACGAGAATTATTCATTATTAATTATTCATTATTCATTTAAATTACGGGGGGATTAAAAAAATGAAGATAACAGTATGTATAGGAAGTTCCTGCCATATAAAAGGGTCGCGTCATATAGTAGAACGTTTGACGGAATTGATAAATGCCCAGAATCTTACTGATAAAGTTAAACTTTCGGGTACATTTTGTATGGGCAGATGTCAGGAGGGTGTTTGCGTAACAGTAGATGATAATTTCTATTCGGTAACTCCTGAAACGGTGGATGAATTTTTCAAAGAAAAAGTGAAAGGAAATATCCAAAATGCCTAACTGTTTAACATTAAAAAAATCAAACTGTAAAAACTGTTATAAATGTATTCGCCATTGTCCTGTCAAGGCAATCCGTTTTTCAGCAAACCAGGCTCATATTATAGGCAACGAATGTATCTTATGCGGTCAGTGTTTTGTTGTCTGCCCTCAGAACGCAAAACAGATTGTTGATGAAACCGAAAAAGTAAAGACATTTTTACAAAATGAAGATAAGGTAATTGTAAGCCTTGCCCCTTCTTTTGTTGCAAATTATAAAGGCATCGGGATTAACTCTATGAAAAAAGCCCTCAAGAAACTCGGTTTTTTTGATGTTGAAGAAACTGCAATTGGTGCTACCATAGTAAAAACCGAATACGAACGTATGTTAAAGGAAGAAACACGTGACATTATTATATCTTCCTGTTGCCATTCGATAAACTTGCTTATTCAGAAATATTTTCCGTCACTTCTTTGCTATCTTGCAGATGTGGTTTCTCCAATGCAGGCGCATTGTCTTGATATTAAGAAAAGATATCCTGGCGCAAAAACCGTATTTATAGGTCCGTGTGTTGCCAAAAAGGACGAAGCAGAACACTACTCTGGAATTGTAGATGCTGTTCTTACATTTGAAGAACTTACAAACTGGTTAAATGATGAAAATATTGAAATAGAAAATCAGTCTGATTCGGATAACGAGAGCCGAGCAAGATTTTTCCCAACAACAGGGGGAGTTTTAAAAACTATGGCGCAAAATATAAATAACTATACATATATGGCTCTTGACGGTGTTGAAAACTGCATTGAAGCACTTAGGGATATTGAAAACGGCAAAATTCACAAATGTTTTATCGAGATGTCTTCATGTGTGGGCAGTTGTATAGGCGGACCAGTTATGGAAAAATATCACAAAGCAGCCCCTGTAAAAGATTATATTGCAATCGCAAATTATGCAGGTGAAAAAGACTTTTGTGTTAACCAGCCTGACAGTATTGAACTGAAAAAACATTTTACATTTATAGAACACAGGCTTCAGCCTCCTACTGACGAAGAAATTCAGAACATTCTTAAAAAAATGGGCAAATTCAGTCCGTCAGATGAGTTAAACTGCGGTTCCTGCGGATATAACACCTGCCGTGAAAAAGCAGTGGCAATTTATCAGGGAAAAGCAGAAATTTCTATGTGTCTTCCGTTTTTAAAAGATAAGGCTGAAAGTTTTTCGGATACTATTGTTAAAAATACGCCGAACGGTCTTATTGTGTTAAACGAAGAACTGGAAGTTCAGCAAATAAATCAGGCGGCAAAAAATATTATGAATATAAGAGAAAGCATGGATGTTCTGGGTGACTCGGTTGTTCGCATTATGGACCCTCAGGATTTTTTAGAAGTAATGGATTCAGGCAAAAACATAAGAAACAAAAAGATTTTTCTTGCAGAATACAATCGTTTTGTTGAACAAACAATTTTGCATGATAAAGATTCAAGGCTTCTTATCGGCATAATGAGGGACATCACAGAGGAAGAAAGCCAGAGAGAAAAGAAAGAAAATATAAGCCGTAAAACTGTCGAAGTTGCAGACAAAGTTGTTGAGAAACAGATGCGTATAGTTCAGGAAATCGCATCTTTGCTTGGCGAAACTGCCGCAGAAACCAAAATTGCACTCACAAAGTTAAAGGAGTCGATAAAGGATGAATAATCTATGTTTGGATATCGGCTGGAAAAGTATAAACCACTTTGGAGAGCAACTTTGCGGTGACCATGTGGAAATAGTTGACGATAGTAACAATTCAATGGTTATAGTTCTTGCAGACGGGCTTGGAAGTGGTGTTAAAGCAAGTATTTTATCTACTTTAACATCGAAAATAATTTCCACAATGATTGCTGCAGGACTTAATATAGAAGAATGTGTATCAACCATCGCCGCTACTCTGCCCGTATGTTCAGTGCGCAGTGTTGCGTATTCTACCTTTACTATACTGCATGTTATAAATAATGAAACTGCGGAAATAATCCAGTACGATAACCCTCACGTAATGCTGATACGTGACAACAAGAATTACGATTATGTTAAAACCGAAATGAATATTGACGGTAAAAAAATATATAAATCCACCCTTCATCTTAACGAGGGAGACATTTTTGTTTTAATGAGTGACGGATGCCCGCATGCAGGAATTGGTACATCATATAATTTCGGATGGAAAATGGAGGAAATAACTGCATTTATGGAGGCAGTATCCTTAACCGGACTTACTGCGAAAAATATGGCTACCCTGCTTACCGATGAATGTGACAAACTCTATGACGGAAAACCTGGTGACGATGCAACAAGTTGTGTTATAAAAGTAAGAAGAAGAGAACCTATGAATATTTTATTCGGTCCTCCGTCAAACCGTGACGACTGTGACCGTATGATGTCCCTCTTTTTCTCAAAACAGGGGAAACATATTGTATGCGGAGGAACGACCTCTTCAATAGCAGCGCAATATTTAAACAAGCCTCTTGAGGTTTCCTTAAATTATGAAGCCTCCGATGTACCTCCTACGGCAAAAATCGAAGGCGTTGACTTGGTAACCGAAGGGGTTATTACCATAAATAAAGTTTTGGAGTATGCTAAGGATTATCTTAAAGAAAACGAGATGTATGAACACTGGAATTATAAAAAAGACGGTGCATCTTTAATATGTCAGTTATTATTTGAAGAAGCGACCGACATTAACTTTTTTGTAGGCCGTGCAGTAAACCCTGCACATCAGAATCCTGAACTTCCTATAAACTTCAACATTAAAATGAATCTTGTTGAAGAACTTTCAAAATGTCTTAAAATGATGGGAAAAAAAATTAAAGTCAGTTATTTTTAATAAAAATTATATATAAGGAATAAAGCTATGAGAAAATTTGATACCAAAGTACAATATTTAAAATATAAAGTATTAAGAGAAGTTGCAAAAGAAGCCTGGAACGGAACACTTTTAGAAAATATAACAAATATACCTAAAGTAATTGTTCCCGGAACTGTACCTACAATGCGTTGCTGCGTTTATAAAGAACGCGCAATACTTTTGGAACGTGTAAAAATTGCAATGGGAGGAGATAGAAATAATCCCAACGTAATTGAAGTTATTGATATTGCCTGTGACGAGTGTCCTGCGGCAGGTTATGAGGTAACCTCATCCTGCAGAGGCTGTCTTGCTCACAGATGTGAAGATGTATGTAAAAAAGGTGCAATCTCGTTTGACCATAACCACGTGGCACATATTGATAAAACAAAATGTGTAGAATGCGGTCAATGCGCAAAAGTATGCCCTTATTTTGCTATTGTAAACAGAAAACGCCCATGTCAGAATGCATGCAAAGTAAAGGCGATTTCAATAAACGAAAACAATGCTGCTAAAATTGACAATGAAAAATGCACATCCTGCGGAGCGTGTGCATATCAATGTCCGTTTGGTGCAATTACAGATAAATCATATATACTTGATGTTATTGAAAAAATAAAAGAAAGTAATAACAATCAAAATTATAAGGTATATGCAATGGTTGCCCCATCTATTGCGAGCCAGTTTGCTTATGCAAAACTCGGTCAGGTAATAAAAGGGCTTAAGGAACTTGGATTTTTTACAGTTGTTGAAGCCGCTTTGGGTGCTGATATGGTAGCATGTGAAGAATCCAAAGAACTTGCAGATAAAGGATTTTTAACAAGTTCTTGCTGTCCTGCGTTTGTATCTTATGTTAAATCAAATTTCCCTGACCTTGTAAAATATATATCTCATAATCCATCTCCTATGGTGGCTCTTGCAGAGTATATAAAGAAAACCGATCCGACCTCTAAAGTTATTTTTATAGGTCCGTGTACTGCAAAGAAAAAAGAGGCTCAACTTGACCATGCTAAAGAATACGTTGATGCTGTGCTTACTTTTGAAGAACTGCAGGCTCTTTTTGACAGCAAGGATATTGATATAACAACTTTAGATGAAGATGTGCTTGATAACGCATCATATTTCGGAAGAATATTTGCCCGTTCAGGCGGTTTATCCGATGCAGTTAAACAGGCACTTTTGGAACAAAACATTGACTTTAATGTAAATCCTATCGTATGTGACGGAATTGAACAATGTAAAACAGCACTCCTTAAAAAAAGCAAAAATGTGCTTGATGCCAATTTCATTGAAGGAATGGCTTGTGTGGGAGGTTGCATAGGTGGCGCAGGTTGCCTGACTCACGGAGAAAAAAATAAACTTGAAGTTGATAAATACGGAAAAGAAGCAATAGAAAAAACAATTTCTGATGCTGTATCACAACTTAAATAAATCAAAATGGACGCAATGGGGTCTGTCCCTTTTGCGTCCATTCAGTTTTGTAATTAAGATAGGAACGGTTTTAAACCGTTCCTATTTTGATTTATTTATTAATTTCCCTGTATTTTCCGGGCGGAAGTCCTGTAACCTTTTTAAATGCGGCGGCAAAAGTTGCCTGATTTATATATCCGACTTCTTCGCTTACTGCATTTAATGGTTTATCCGTTTCACAAAGAAGTTTCTTTGCCTGGGAAATACGAAGATTTGTAAGATATTCACTGAACCCTAACGAAAATTCCTTTTTAAAATAATTTGAGAAATATTTAGGGGTAGTATTAAACTCAACAGCGATTTTTTCTAAGTACAAATCTTTTTTATAATTTGAGTTAATATATTTTATTATTTCGGCACGGTTTAAACTGCTTTTTTTAGTATCATACATATTTATACTAAGATGAACAAGGTTTATAAAAGAGTTCATTACCCCGTAAACATCATGGTTTTCCTTTAACTGCTCAATACCGCCCAAAAACACCTGCTCAAGTTGATACATATCTGAATTGCTTTTTTTATTTGACGAAAGTGTATCTGTAACCGTGCTTAACATCTGCCTTAACATAAATTCAAATTTTGATAAGGGAATATTGTTCTTTATGTTTTCTTCAAATATTTCTTTTATATAATTTCTTGCCGAAATTTCTTCTTTTGCCATTATTTTTCCTGCAAGTTCCTCTTTAAAATTAGGAGGAAGATATATACGGTTACCATACTCTATATCATCATAAGAAAGGAAAGAAGTTTTATCATCTATCCCTCTGTAACCTCTGGAAATATTTATATCGTGATATGCTTCATATAAATTTCCCAGATTAGAATACTCTCTGCTGTATGATGCGAGTATTTCTATATTATTTTTTCTTATATCAGACAAACAAACACTGAACTTTTCGGCAATTTCCTTATATGTTCCCTTATCACAGCCTATTACGTAAATAAACTTTCTTGATTTTTCTTCTATTAAAATAAAATTAAGTCCGTTTTCATTTAAAAACTCTTCGGTTTTTATAAATTCATATTTTGGAAGTTTTAAATTTTCTCTTATAATTTCTAAAGAGAGCATAAAGAAACATTCATTTTTTAATATATCCGAAAAAACCGAATCAACTGTATTTTTAAACCGTGAGTAAAAAGAACTTGATGTAACGGTTTTTAAGAAAATACTGCTTTTAATTTCTTCGCTCATTATATCTGCATTTATAGATTTTTTAGAAACATTCTCTTTAAATGCTTTCATTTTATCTTTTATATCAGAAATAACACCTTCATTGTTTTCTATTTCCAACTCGGAAAATACAGGTACAATTTCCGCATCGATTTTATAAATCGATTTCATTAAAAATACTGCTCCTATAATAAAACCTGCAAGAAGGAAAATAAACGAAAAAATAAACACTAAAAGATTATTATCTTTTATTTCCGCAACATAGTAATAATAGTTATAAGAAGATTTTATGATATAATACTTCTTAAAGCCTAAATTTATAACCTGTTCCTTAAAATCTTCCGACACGTTTATAGTATTTATCATATACTCGCTGTCTGAATTCGAATAAATAACCGAGTCGTTATAATCATATATTTTAAAGTTTATACCTTCGCCAAGAAGGCTTAAATTTGCAGACTTTACAAACTTATCATAAGAAATGAAAAGAAGCATATTCGTGTTGTTTTCCACATGCCTTTTTACACATACCATCAAATTCTGAGGGTCCTCAGCAGGATACTTTTCCATATTTTTATAAGAAGCAGACGGTATTATTTTAACATTCTGATAATCGGTTGCAAGATTATCAAAAAAGTTCGCTCCGTAAACTTCACTTGCATAGTTTTTATTAAAGAAATCTCGTTTTAGCATTACTCCTTGCGTTGTAAGAACTAAATCTTCGTTTTTCTTAAGTATAACTATTTCTTCAATAAAGTTGTTCGTTTCGGTGACTGATTTTAATGTATCAGTAAGGTAAGATGAAAGGTCATTATCATAATTTATAATCCCGTTTTCACCGTACAGAACTTCTTTGTCAATTTCATTTTCAATGGATTTATAGGTATTGTCAATGTTTTTAAAAATATCATTTAACGATTTTATGGCAGTATCTATGATAAGTTTACTGCTGTTTTCTTTAGTATCTTTTATACTTATATACATAGGAAAAAAAGACATAAGCGTAAAGGATGCTACTATAATAAGAGCAGGAATACATATCTTAAAAAGCCTGTGCCTGTTTTCACTTTGAAAGAAATTTTTAAAATTGTCAATTATTTTATTAAACATTTTTTACCTCTTATAAAGATGTAGGGGCCGATGCCTGCCACCGCCCCCTGTAATTTTGGTTTTATTTTGTTTAATTAGGAATGAGGATTTAGGAATTAGGAATGGAGGAAGACAAAATCATGCTATGCAGCGATTTTGTCCTTTTTAATTTCATTTTCTCTATACCCATTGGGATTATTTTAATTATTGTGTTTCGGGAGGGCACGGAGTCCCTCCCCTACAATTTTGAAATCGAAGATTTCCCATTAAATTCAAAAACGCATAGCGTTTTTACCTTTATTCCTAATTCCTCTTTCCTAATTCCTAATTGAAATAATTTCGCATTTCGCACTTCAAATTACGAATTAAACCTTTTCCCCTGTATTTACCATTTCAATGTTCTTATTAGGACATCTGTTAAAGCACATTCCGCAAGCAACACATTCGTCACCGTGAATTTCAATTTTATCCATTTTCGGATTATAAATAGCAAACTCGGAGCAGATTGTTTTACATAACTGGCAACCTTCGCCACATCCGCATTTTAAGCAGCGACTTGCTTCTTTAATTGCTTCATCAATGGTTGAAATAACCGCTTCAGCTTTTTTAGTATTACCGATATATCCGTTTCTTTCTAAAACATTATCTTTCTTAACAGCAGTAACACTTTCAACACCTGTAAGAGTAGCATTGTCGCCCATTATTTCTTTATCAACTCTTGCCGCTTCATTAACACCTTTTGCACAAGCAGCAACTATAGTTGCATTCTTAGACCAGGAATCGCCGTCATAAATATCATCACAAACGATAGCTATTTCTTCGCCGATTGAACCTTTAAATTTAGCAACATTACCTGATTTTTCTATAAATGAAAGGTTATTTACAAATTTAGCGCCCTTATCTGTAACTTCTTTGATAAGTTCTTTTACAATGCTTCTTCCTTCGCTGATTGGGCTACCTGCAATTACAACAGATTTTGCACCGTTATTAATAGAATAAAGTGCCATATCAAATACATCAAGGCTCTTACCCCAAATAACAATGTCTTTACCTGAAGTATCAGTATCATCGCCCATTATTAAAGAATAGCCTGACTTGATTGTTTCATTTGCACTCTTTTCGGAAGGAATGTACGCTTTAATATATGAATCAAATTCTGAAACGCATTTTTCACATACTTCTTTTCCTGTTTCAAACTTAACGCCTTTTTTATCAAGGTCGGAAATTATATCGTCTAAAATGCTCTGAGGAAGTCTGCCGCTTTTTACCATCATAAGAAGTGAGCCGCCGATTTCAGTATCTTTTTCAAATACTGTAACATCATAACCTGCTCTTGCAAGGTCACCTGCTGCAGAAAGTCCCATAGGACCTGAACCGATAACAGCAACTTTTTTGCCGTTTTTTTCTTTTACTTCTTCATGTTTTTCCCAGCCTTCTTTTTTTGCCATATCTAAAACGAACTTTTTAAGTTCACGGATTTTAACAGGTTCTCCCCCTTCGCCTCTTACACAGGCATCTTCACAAGGATGTGCACAAACATAAGCACAAGCACCCTGTAATGCTCCTTTTGAAATAATAAGGTCGTACGCTTCTCTAAATTCGCCTTTTGCAATTTTTGAAACATAAGCCTGAACAGGAACGTGAAGAGGACAAGCCGCTTTACAAGGACCTGAAAGGTTAGGATTTTTTATCTGAGCGTATCCGTTATAAATTGTAAGTTCAGGAGCTGTTTTAAGTTCAGGAACAATTTTTCCGCAGAAATCATCAATTGTTTCATATCCGTGCTTATCCATATAATCTTTCATACCCTTAATCATAGGACGAACTATATCAAAACCACTGATTAAAGTTTCAGCACAAACACCAAGTAAATTACCTCCGCAAAGTACCATTTCAACTGCATCTTTCCAGTTAGTAATACCACCTGCTGCCATAATTTTAGGTTCAGGACCGTTAACTTTTCTTATTTCATAAGTATCTCTTTGTGC
The DNA here is from genome assembly GCA_015068525.1 of Oscillospiraceae bacterium. NCBI lineage: Bacteria > Bacillati > Bacillota > Clostridia > Eubacteriales > Oscillospiraceae > Oscillospiraceae bacterium. The sequence goes on from SVKJ01000002.1 coordinate 10,927, forward strand.
GATTGGTTTTAACCAGTTACCGCAATAACAACTCATACTAACTTCGTCCTGAAGATGATATATTGCCTGTTCAGGATGGTCTAAATCAAGTTCAGGAATACCAAGACGGTTACCTGTTCCGCCTACTGCGTCTGCTCCTGCAGCGTAAAGTGCAGATGCAATATTTGCAATCTGACCGCCTTCAGGAGTGAGTTTAACAAATAGCGGAATATTTATAACTTTTTTAATTTCTCTTACGATTTCGGCAACTGCATCTCCCTGCTGACCTAAACTTGCGCCGGTTTGTTTTGCTGCAGATTTGCTTCCTCCGCTTGTTAAATTAACATTATATGACATATTAGGACAGCACATATTAAGTTCTATAATATCTGCTCCTGCTTCTTCAAACTTTTTAGCCATATTAACCCAGCCTGAAACACCTTCGTCCCCTGCATAGGTAATATTTGCAAAAAGTTTAAGGTCAGTAAGTACTTTTTTTGCTTCTCTTACAAGTTCTAATCCCTGTTCGAAAGTAAGCCTTTTTTCAGCAGTAAACGCAAGCGCATTTGTTTCTTTAAACATTGCATAACGAGGTTTACGATTTATGTATGGCGCAGGGTCTATTGAAAGTTTGATACTTGCAGCAGCCCAGCCTGTTTCTTCAATTCTTTTTAACTGTGCAACAGATTTAGTGGTAGGTCCTGATGCAACAAAGAAAGGATTTTTAAATTCTACTCCGCCGACTGTAACGGGAATTCTAATATCATTTAACATTTTTAACACTCCTTTAATTATTTAATATCAGGGTTTACGATTTTAATACCTTCTTTTGCAGATTTGTAAATATAGTTAACAACTTTAAGAATTTCTAAACCGTCAACACCTCTTAAACCTACTTTTGCGTCTTTATTATCTCTTACACATTCCATAAAGTGTCTGATTTCACCGATATATCCTAAGTTATATTTTTCGTCAACTGCAGGTCTTGACCAGCCTGTTGTAACTTCTGCTTTTTCAACTGTATATTCTACACCGGGAATTGAGTAAAGTTGGATTGGAGAAGAGAATGTTAAATCAACTGCCATTTTTCCTTCTTTACCATAAATTTCAATACTGTCTTCCATACCGCCGCATGCTAAGTAGTTTGCTTCTAAAAGTGCACTTGTGCCGTCTTTGAATTTAATCATAACAGCAGCCCAGTCTTCCCCTTCCATTGTTTTATGCCACATATTATTTTCTAAACCGCCTGATGTCATAGCAACAAGTTCGGTCCATTCATTGTTTTTCATAGCAAGCATAAATCCGATTGGATGACATCCTAAGTGAATCATACTTCCGCCGCCGCAGAATTCAATTTTCTGAGCAAATGGTGAGTGAGAACCACAGTGACATTCTCTTGCTCTTACATAAGTCTGTTCGCCGATTGCGCCTTCTTTAACAAGTTCCAATGCTTTGTTAAGAGCAGGTGCAAATAACCAGTCTTCTGCATAATATAATTTTTTGCCTGCTTTTTTAGATGCTTCAAGCATTTCTTCTGCATCAGATAAAGTTGTAGCAATTGGTTTTTCAGTTATAACATTTTTACCCTTAGAAAATGCATAAACTGCTATATCGTGATGTAAAAAGTTTGGTAAGCAGATATCAACAACATCACAGTCAACTGCATCAATTGCTTTATATGCATCATCATAAACTTCTACATCTTTAAGTCCGTATCTTTTGATAATATCGTGCGCTCTGTCTGTCGCTTTGTCACAGATAGCAACGATTTTTGCAATATCAGTACATCTTGAGTACCCATCCATGTGAAGGTCAGCAGAAAATGCCGCACCTACGATTAAAACTTTTACTTGATTTGCCATATTGAATTCCTCCGCTTTAAATTATTTTTAGTAGATAAATTATTTTTTTATATTAGATAAAATCATTTCCGTAACATTTTCAACTCTTTTTGAAAAGGAAATATCCCCTTTTAAAAAGTTTGACATTGTGTGCTTATTGGAAAAGTAAGAAAACGTAAAGGTCATAATGGAGAACACAACCTGATTTTCGTCTGTGTCTTCTTTAAATTCGCCGTTTTTCTTTCCCTCTGCCAAAACTTTGAACATATAGTCCATAACTCTTGTCTTAACATCGGATAAATCCATTTCCTTTATGTATTTCCCTTCGTTAAGATTTTCCCACAATATAAGTTTTATATATGCAGGGTTATTTTTTAAAAATTCAAAGTACATTTTTATAATATTGGTAATGGCTTCAACACAGGTGGTATATTCTTTAAAGATTCCGCTTTCCGCTCTTGCCATTTTCTTGTACGCTTCGTGAAGTACAACTTTATAAAGATCCTCTTTGCTTTTAAAATCTTTATAAATAAGCCTTTTGTTGACCCCCGAAATTAATGCGATTTCGTCAACTCTTGCACCGTAAAGACCTTTCTTTGCAAAAACCTCTTCTGCGGCTTTTATAATAAGTTCTCTGTTAGTGCTTTTAAGTATTTCTTTTTCCAAAAAATCACCACCGCATTTTTTTATAAAGCAGAAACAAAAAACTTCGCATCTGCTTAAAGTAACTATTTAGTTACATTGTAGCACCAATAGTTTGATTTGTCAATATATAAAAGAAAAGTCATTACAGATATTTTTTAACCTGTAGTGACATAAAATAATTATTATTGTAAAAAGATTCCGTGTCTTCCTAAGCGGGAGGGCATGGAAACCCTCCCCTACGATTTAAATAAAATATAAAAACGCAAAACGCCGTATGGCATGTTTTGCGTCTTTAACGTTTGTTCGAAGAACAAACATATCACATTGACAAAGGCAATATATCACATTTGCAAAGCAAATATATCACGTTATCGCAAGATAACATATCACTGTTTGACCATTTTTACATCTTTTTAATGGGCAAGGCTCGATGCCTTGCACCATTAAACGTAAGATAGGAAAAATTGTTCAGATTGGACGAAAAAAAGGAACAAACTTTTTTAAGTTTGTTCCCGTAAGCCCGAAGGCGTACTAAGTACGTCGAGTGGTTTTTTTCGTTCAAAGTGCAAATATTAAATTACATAAATCGCTCTAAGCGATTTATACCTTGTTTTTTGGTTGAAACAATCACATTTAATTATTCTTCGTGATTTTGTATCTTCATATTTAATCCCTATTTGCACGTTCTGGACCATTTTTACATCTTACTGAAGGTCTGATGCTGCTATTTTTCTCGTATGCTCGGTGTGGAACCAATCCTTGTTATTCTTTCTTATCACACCCACAACCGCAATCGGAAGCCATGTATAAGTATAAACAAGGTATGGTACATAATAGATAATCATTTTCTTTGTAAGTTTGCCTTCTGCCCACAGAACTAAAGGTGTAAGTAAGAACTGCCCCAACATAACAAGATTCCACAAATACGGCGGAATAGCAAGGTTGGTTAAAAACCACATTTCAAGCGGTGGATAGAACAGTTTAATAAATGAAACTGTTGTTATAATAAGAAGCATAATTAGTAAAGTAGGCTGAAGAAGATATATAATACAGTCAAATGCTAAAACATCATTTTCTTTAACCGCTTTTTTGAAAAGACGGGGAATAAATCTTGATGCAACATCGGCATGTCCCTGCATCCATCTTGTTCTTTGCTTAACCGACTGAGAAAGAGTAAGAGGCTTTTCGTCATAAACTATCGCTTCTTTTGCATACCCTACTGAAATTCCGTTAAGAACAAGTTGCATGGTAAATTCCATATCTTCAGCAAGACAAGTAGCGCTCCATCCGTATTCTCTTATAATATCGCATGAAACTGCAAAACCTGTTCCTGAAATCTGATTGGAAAGCCCTAAATTGCTTCTTGCAGACTGATATACTTTGTTAAGGCACCAGAATGATATAGCATAAGAAGCAGTTATCCATGAATCGTTAGGATTTTTAGTATCTATATATCCCTGAACTGCCTTAAAGCCCTGATTGAATTTAACATTCATTTCATTTAAGAAATTTTTGTGAACAATATTATCTGCATCAAATACACAAATAGCATCATATTCTTTGTCCATCTTAAAAATTCGCTCAAACATCCAGTTAAGAGCATATCCCTTGCCCTTGTCCTTATCGGAAAATCTTTCATGGACATCGGCACCATGCTCTCTTGCAATTTTGGCAGTATCGTCAGTACAGTTATCGGCTATGACAAAAATATCATACTTATCTTTATCATAATCTATATCCTTTAAACTGTCCACAATTTCAGAAACAACCTTTTCCTCATTGTGCGCTGCAACTACCATTGCAAATCTATGTTTTTCATTTTTAATCTCTTTAGATTTGTTATCCCCAATAAATGCAAATATCCCAACCAGTATATGATACAAACCGATTACGATAACAAATAACTGTATCAGAACTGACAAAGCATAAATTATTACATTCATTTACATAACCTGACCTTTCATTCTTTTTTACACAAATTTTCACACTACCTTACAACACTATACACCACTTTTTTAAATTTTGCAAGTGTTTTCACATTTTTTCTTTTTTTGATTTGACTTTTACATAAGATTAGTAGTATTATTAATATGTAAAATGTTAAAAGAGGTATGACTATGGATTATAAAGAACGATTTTTGGAAATTTATAAAAAATTTATAAAAAGAGAGGGCAGTGAAGCGCTTCTTAACTATCTTTTAAGTGAAAGTTGTGACTTTTTCCATGCTCCTGCAAGTACAAGATACCACCTTGCATCTGACGGGGGACTTTTAATTCACAGCCTTAATGTTTATGACTGCTTAAAAGAATATCTTAACCGACCATTTATTAAAGAAAAATGTAATCTTACTTACTCTGACGAAACAATCGCAATTGTTTCTTTACTTCATGATTTGTGTAAAATCAACTGCTATAAAAAAAGTTTTCGGAATGTAAAAGATGAAACGGGAAAATGGATACAGGTACCGTCTTACGACTTTGACGATTCCCTCCCTTACGGGCATGGTGAAAAGAGCGTTTATATCATAACAGGATTTATGAAACTTACAAGAGAAGAAGCCTTTGCAATAAGATACCATATGGGATTTTCAGGAACGGAAGATCAAAGGAATATATCAAATGCTTTTTCCCAGTATCCCCTTGCATTTGCTCTTTCTACAGCAGATATGGAAGCAACTTTCCTTGTGGAGAAATAAACTATGGATATATTACATACTCTTAAAGAAAAAATACTCGACTGGGGCGCTTATGATGTCGGATTTTTCAATGATGATTTTAAAGGATATAAAAACGGAATATCCTTTTATGTAAAATTATCTTACGATATTTTAAAAGAAATTGACGATGCCCCTACATATACATACTTTCATCATTACAGAACAGTCAATGCATTTATTGACAGGATAGCACTTAAAACAGGGATATTTCTTGATAAAAACGGCTATAATTATTTTTCCATACCTGCATCGCAGACTGTAAACGGAAATACCAGCCTTTCAGGAGAATATTCTCACAAAAAAGGTGCAGTGCTTTCCGGTCTTGGATATATTGGCAAAAGCAGTCTTTTTATAAGTAAAAATCACGGTTCAATGGTAAGGCTTGGCACAGTATTTACAAACCTTGACCTAAAGGCAGAAAATAAAATAATGGAAAATGAATGCGGTGAATGTAAAATATGCATTAATAAATGTCCTGCGATGGCAATTTCAGAGGCAGGTATTGACAGGAAATCCTGCTCGGATTATATGAAAAGGGCATATCAGCATATTGGCAGAGGCTCGGTTTGCGGAATTTGCATTAAAACTTGCCCGAAAAACAAGTTTTAATGAATAATTAATAATGAATAATGAATAATTGTGGTATAAATTCCTTAAGGAATTTATGGAATTAAAAAACGCAAAAGACCGAATGGTATCTTTTGCGTTTAGTGCAGTAATACTCGAACCCAATATGGTTTTAAAATGGAAATTTCGCGTAATATAGCAGAAATCCCTGCGAACATACGAAAGTATAATTCTTGAAATTTCTTTATCTTACCCAAAATTTCTCATTTTAAAACTCGCAGACCTTAAACCTTGGAAAATTTTCAAGATTTTTGATGCGGAGTCTGCAGTCAGGCTTGTCGCCTTACAAAGACGACAAATTAAAAAGATTGGAATTTAACAGGTTTAAGGCATATTGTGTTCAAGTCTTACTGCACTAAGGCAAATATATCACGTTAAGACCAAACAGGCAGGAAAAATTGTTCAGATTGGACGAAAAAAAGGAACAAACTTTTTTAAGTTTGTTCCCGTAAGCCCGAAGGCGTATTAAGATACGTCGAGTGGTTTTTTTCGTTCAAAGTGCAAATGAGTAGATTCCATAAATTGCTTAATGCAATTTATACCTTTTACAGTAGGAGCAAGCCCCTGCGCTACAATTTATATCATAGTATTTATTCACCATTTGCACGTTCTGGACAATTTTTACGCCTGTTTTATGCTTCAAATGGTTTTAGTTCACTTATAAAATCATCGCACGCATCTGAGTGAATCTGCACCTTAATTTCTTTTGATAAATCAAGGGAGAATATACCCATAATTGACTTTGCGTCAACAACATATCTGTCAGAAACAAGGTCAACATCAAAGTCATACTTGCTTACTAAATTAACAAATTTTTTAACATCATTGATTGAACTAAGTAAAATTTTAACTTCTTTCATAATATAATACCTCCTAAATATTGTTAGCCGTCGGCTATACTTTGATGTTACAATATTTAGTTAATCAAGTCAATAGGAAAAGGTTAAATTTAACAGAAATTTAACAGAAAGGAAATTTTAATGAAAATTGGATTTTGCACATTAGGGTGCAAGGTTAATCAATATGAAACCGAAGCCATTAAAGAAATTTTTATAAATAACGGATGGGAAATCGCCGAATTTTCCGACATTTGCGATGCTTATGTTATAAACACCTGCACAGTCACTCATCTTAGTGACAGAAAATCAAGGCAGATGATAAGACGTGCATATACTAAAAACAAAAATGCCGTTATAGCCGTATTAGGCTGTTTTGCGCAGATGTCACCAAAAGAGGTTGAAAAAATCGAGGGTGTAAGTATAGTTATCGGCACAAAAAACAAATTAAAAGCATACGAACTTATATCTAAAAAAGCAAAAGAAAATATCGTTACTCCCGTTGACAAAGAAGATTATGAAGATATGGAAATAACCTTATTTGAATCCAAAACAAGGGCAATTATAAAAGCGCAGGACGGATGCAACAATTTTTGTTCCTACTGCATTATTCCCTATGCAAGAGGCAGAATAAGAAGCCGTAATCCTGAGAATATTTACAACGAGTGTTTAAGGTTATCTGAAAACGGTTTTTTGGAAATTGTACTTGCGGGGATTCACATTTGCTCTTACGGAAAAGATTTAGAAGATTATGACCTTTTAAAACTGCTTAAAAAAATTCACAAAATAGAGGGTATTAAAAGAATAAGATTAAGTTCAATTGAGCCTAATGCGTTTACTGACGAGTTTATATATGCATTAAAGGATTTACCGAAAGTATGCCACCATTTCCACATATCCTTGCAAAGCGGGTGTGACGAAACCTTAAAGAGAATGAACAGGAAATATGACTCATTATTTTATAAAAATATATGCAATAAAATATTAAAAGAATTTCCCGACAGTGCAATTACCACTGATTTAATAGTCGGTTTTCCCGGCGAAAGTGAAGAGGAATTTTCTAAAACAAAAGAGTTTATAAATTCAATTCCATTTTACCAGATTCATACTTTTAAATATTCCAAAAGAGAAGGAACAAAAGCCGCTTTAATGGAAAATCAGGTTTCCCCTGAAGTAAAAGACATAAGAAGCAAGGACATAATTAAAATATCACAAGAAAAGCAAAAAGCATTTGAAGAAAAACATCTGGGAAATGAAGTTGAAATTCTTATTGAAAGCATACAAAAAGACGGCTTTTTTATGGGCCATACAAAAAATTATCTGCCCGTATATGTAAAATCCTGCGATAATATTAAAGATAAAATAATAAAAGTTAAAATAACAAATTATGAGAATAATATTCTTGTAGGAAAGGCTTATGGGACTAAATAGCTATTGAATATTTTTATAAAATATGTTAATATATTACTGAAAATAAAAGTTTGGAAGGAGTTAAACTATGATTTACACACCCGAAGAAATAAAATCAAAAGTGAAAATGGTTGCTGATAAATTTGATATTGAAGAAATTCTTTTGTTCGGATCATATTTTGACCATATTCCAACCGAACAAAGTGATGTTGATTTATTAGTTAAATATGGGGAAAATTGTAATGGAATAGAACGAATTCAGTTTATGCTTGATTTAGAAGAAAAATTGCAAAAAAAAGTAGATGTAATTAATATTAAATTTGCTCCCGATTTTATATCCGGTCTTAATTTAAATGCTGAAGGGAGACTGATTTATGCAAAATAGAGAGATATCGTATTTAAAATCAATTATAAAGCATTGTCGGAATATTGAAGCAATTCATGCTGAATATGAATATTCTCACGAAAAGTATTACACAAGTCCCGGTTATCAGTATTCCATAAGTTTTTGTGTGGAACAAATCGGAGAACTGGTAGTTAAATTCCGCAATGAAGGTTATGCAGAAAATTATAAAAATATTCCATGGCATAAAATTGCGGGTATGCGAAACAGAATTGCACACGGTTATGACTCAATTGATTTAGATATGGTATATCACATCAGCGTAAATGATATTCCGCAACTTCTGAAAAATTGCGAAGAAATATTAAAAGAAAAGGATGAACAAATATGACTATTGAAATTTTAAGAGCTGACATGGTTAAAGCCATGAAAGAGAAAGACAAATTTTTAAAAGACGTTGTATCAAACCTGATTGCAGCGGTAAAAAAAGTTGCTATTGATGAGGGTGTAAGAGAAGATATAACAGAAGAACTTTGCGACAGAGTAATTTTAAAAGAATTAAAAACCGCAAAAGAACAAATTGACACCTGTCCTGACGAAAGAGTAGAATTAAAAAAAGAATATCAGGATAAATATGATATTATTTCCCGTTACGCTCCAAAACAGCTTACTGAAGAAGAAATAATAAAAATTATAACCGAAAAATTCTCAGAGGAAATTGCCTCAAAAAATAAAGGCATAATTATGAAAGCAGTTATGGGCGAACTTAAAGGCAAAGCAGACGGAAAACTTATAAATAAAGTTGTAGCAGACCTTACAAAGTAACTGGCAAGTTAAAATTTTCTACCATAATTATTCATTATAACAGTTTTATATGAAAAAGAGGGCAAAACCGCTGTATAGCATGGTTTTGCCTTCATTCATTCCTAATTCCTAATTCCTCATTACTAATTTAATAAAGTTTTGCATTTTTACTTAGTTTTTCATTTAAACTCCCACTTATAAATCCTGTCACCTTTTACCATAAAGGCATTCTCGGAAATTTCTGCTAAAGGTGTATCCGAATATGAATCGGAATAAAAATTTTCAATTTTTTCGTTTGACATTTCGTAAAATCTTCTTACCTTTTCTTTTCCGTGACAGTTAAGTCCGTCATATTTGCCTGTTAGTTTATCAACATTTGATGCAGATAAATATTTTATCCCCAACCTGTCAATCGCAGGTTTTAATAAAAAATACGGAGATGCAGAAATTATAATATCATCATCACATTTTATATCAAAATACCATTTTTTTATATTCTTTATATGTATCTTCCAGAACTTGTCTAAAAATAAATCAATATCCTTTATACTTTTAAAGAATATATAGAATTTTTCTTTAAATGCAGTTTTATCAACAATACCAAGCGCAAATTTTATAAAATGATAAGCTTGATAAGGAAGATATTTTAATATAGAAGGATAATTTTTTAAAGTAAAAAAGTAGAAATCCCTCGTTGAGTCCCCGCTGTAAATTGTGTTATCAAAATCATATACATTCATATTTTCTGTCCCCTAAAAATAGCGGTGTTTAAAATTTTTAAACACCGCCGTCTTTCTTAGTAAATATAATTTGCAGGATTAAGTGTTCTGCCGTTAAGTCTTATTTCAAAGTGAAGATGCGGTCCGGTAGAATTACCGGTGCTGCCGACTCTTCCTATCATTTCGCCTTTGGCAACTTTCTGCCCATTTGAAACGTTAATTGAACTTAAGTGTGCATAATAGGTTTCATAACCATTGCCATGGTTAATTTTTATAACCTTACCGTAACCTCCGCTCCATCCGGCAAACGAAACCGTTCCGCCGTCAGATGCGTATACGGGGCTTCCTGTAGACCCTGCAAGGTCAAGACCTGTATGGAATCCTCTGCTTCTTGACCCATAACGTGAAGTAATAAGCCCTGCAGCGAATGGATGCCTGAACTTACCTGTTGCCATATATCTTGGTCTTTCTTTAGTTCCGACTTTAACCTGCTTTGTTACAGGCTCTTTTAAAACTTTTTCTGCTATAGCCTGTTTTTCAGTAACAATTCCGTTTTCTTTATACACATCGTAATTAACTTCTTTTTCTCCGTACTCTCCGTCAGAGATAACAATTGTAATACCTGTATACTGGCTGGAATCTTTTACCTTATTTGTATCATAAGCAATTTTTTCAATCGCTGTAACCGCTTCCTTAGTTCTTACAGCAACTGCAGGAGTGGTATCCGAAACATTAAGTTTAGTACCAATCTGCAAACTTTCAGGAGTAAGTCCCGGATTCATTTCCATAACTTTTTTTGTGGTAGTCCCCGTCATCTCGGCAATTTCAGAAATAGTTTCTCCCTCTAAAACAACGTGAACCTTTATACCGCCCACAGGAGTTTTAAGAGCAGTAAGTGCATCCTGCTTTGATAAAACTGAAAGTGACGGCACTCTTGTTGCCACAACTTCGACATTTTTATTAAAAGAAACCTCAAGCGAATTTTCGGTTGTATATTCATTTTTGTAATCTTCTAATGCATTATTTGCATCTTCTTCAGTTTTAAGAGCGCAAATCATAACTCCTTCGGCAAATATGCCGTAAGCATCAACTCTTCCGTCATATACTGCACAAATAGAGTTTTTAGCACAAGAAACAGTCTGGAAGTTATCCTTGTTTGAAATAACAAATGATAATCTTACATCACCTATTTTTGCATTTTCTATAGATGCAAGGTCCTCTTTTGCATCACAAAAAGCAAGAAGTGCATCGCTTCTTGTTTCGGTAATCGCAACAACTTTACCGTCACATAAAACACTGTACCCGAAATTTAAGTTACTTCCGAAACACGATGCTATAACCATAAATGCCAAAACACAAACTGCAATCACATTAACCTTTTCGTATCCTAAAGAAGATACAAAATTTGCAAATCTGTCACTTCCTATGAAATTAAAAATGCTTTCTTTGATATTTTCAAAAAAAGAAATTACATCTTTCTTAACATTTTTAATGTCATACCCTTTTATTATATCAATTATATTAACAACTTTTGATTTAATATTATTAAACAGTTTATTTAATTTTCCCCTTAAGTTCAACTTATTTATCTTTGATAAGGCTTTATTATAAAACTCTTTCGTAACCCCCGTCACCTTATTCAAAGCGTTTTTCAGTTTACTTAACAAAAAACCACCTCGCTTATTATTACTGAACGATTACCTGATTGTTACAAAAATATTTCATAATGTCATTTTACTATATAATTTTAAAAAAATCAACCCCTTTTTGTCATTTTCACATAATTTTCACAGTATAATACTTTGAGGTGAGGTTTATGATGGGCAGAATATATAACTATTTTACGGGGTACGTAACAGTAAGAGTAAAGACAAACCAACCTGAAAGATTTTTAAACATAGCAGTTATAAATAATATATATTTATGGGATTTAAAAAAAATAAGCGAAAATGAAATGACATTCAATGTATCGCCAAAAGGATTTAAAAAATTAAGAAAAATCGTTTGGGATGTCAAATCAAAGGTTAAAATAATAAAGAAATCGGGATTTTTTATTTTGCGAAGAAAAATATCAGCAAAAAAAATTATATTTATAGGACTTATTCCCGCAACATTAATTATAATATTTTTAAGTTCTTTAATACTGGATATTAAGATAACGGGAAACGAAACAGTAAAAACTGAACTTATTTTAGAAAAACTTAGCGAAATTAACTTGCAAAAATTCAAGTTAAGAGGTAATATAGATAGTGAAAAGATATCCGTTAAACTGATAAACGATATTGACGAAATTTCATGGGTGGGAGTTTATGAGAAAGGAACGAAACTTCACATAGAAATAAAGGAAAGAGATATGCCTCCCGAAATGGTTAAAAAGGATATTCCCTGCCACATAATTGCGAGAAAAGACGGCATAATTAAAAAGATAAATGTTACAAACGGGGAAAAAATGGTAGCGGAAAATGAGGTTGTTACAAAAGGGCAACTGCTTGTATCGGGAATTATAAATACTCAGTTTGACGGGATTCGCTATGTTCATTCAATGGCAGAGGTAACTGCAAATACATGGTGGGAAAATTTTCTTTCGGTAAAATTATACGAATATAAAAAAAGTTATACAGGGAAGCAAACAAAAAAAGTATTTGTAAAGTTTTTAAATAATGAATTCGAGTTAACAAAAAAAGTTGTTCCCTACTATAACTATGACGAAACCCCAAAAAGATTTACCACATCACTATTTGAAATAAAAGCAGTAACCTATGACGAATATACCCTTGTAAAAACCACGATAACCGAAGAAGAAGCAATAAAAAGAGGCAAAGAAGCGCTATTATGCGAACTTTATAAAAACTTTGATAATAAAAAAGTTAAAGATACTCAGTTTGATATAACGGTAACAGACGAGGAAACAAGAAACATAAGAATACTTGCAAATATCTACGAAGATATCGGAAAACAAGTGGTAATAAAAAAGGAAGAATAAACAATTATATTTAAATTAGGAATTAGAAAAGAGGAATTAGGAATAAAGGAAATGCAATTATGCCATACGGCAATTGCATCACTGTATTTGCAACAATAAATGCCCTCCAAAACATAACACTAAAACAATGTTGATGGGTGTAATTCAAAATGAAATGAGAAACCGCAAAAGGCTGAATAGCATCTTTTGCGTACATTCATTCCTAATTCCTAAATCCTCATTCCTAATTAACAAATGTTCCTAATTGCACGAAACTCCGGATTATCACATACACTAAACTGTACTAAAGAGAGGAAAACACAGATGGCTGAAATAACAATTGATGCATATTCTTTAGAAGGAATAAGTAATCTTTTTGGGAATTGTGATTTTAATATACGGCTTATAGAAAAGGAATTTGATGTTAAAATCACAAACAGAGATACCTTAATTAAAATAGAGGGCGAAAATGCTTCGCTTGTTAAAACTCTCATTATTGAACTTCTTAATTTATCACAAAAAGGAGAAACAATTGACGAGCAGAAAATAAGAACTGTGTCTTATGCAATAAAGGATAACCAGACTGAGATGCTAAGAGAATTATCGGACGGGTGTATCTTAAATACTGCATCGGGAACTCCCATTAAACCTAAAACTTTAGGTCAGAAAAATTATGTTGAAGCGATAAAAAATAATATAATCACAGTAGGTGTCGGCCCTGCGGGTACAGGGAAAACCTACCTTGCTGTTGCAATGGCAGTTGTGGCTTTTAAGAAAAAGGAAATCAACAGAATAATTCTTACAAGGCCTGCGGTTGAGGCGGGCGAAAGTCTTGGATTTTTACCCGGAGATTTACAGGAAAAAGTTGACCCGTATTTAAGACCTCTTTATGATGCACTCTTTGAAATGCTTGGAGGCGAAAATTTCAGTGCTTATCAGGAAAAAGGTATGATAGAGGTTGCACCCCTTGCCTATATGAGAGGGCGTACTTTAGATAACAGTTTTATTATACTTGACGAAGCACAGAATACAACCAAAGAGCAGATGAAAATGTTCTTAACAAGAATAGGTTTTAATTCAAAAGCAGTAATAACAGGCGATATAACGCAAATTGACCTGCCAAACGGAAAAGTGTCAGGGCTTAAAGATGCAATAAGAATAATAAAAAATATAGAAGATATTTCGATATTTAACTTATCGGAAAAAGACGTTGTAAGGCACCCTTTAATCCAGAAGATTATTAAAGCGTACGAAAGGGCTGATTTAAAGAAATGACCTATGTCGATATAGATTATTCCGAAAATATTTTATTTAAAAAGACAAGTGAAGAAATCATAAGAAATATAATAAATAAGGTATGCGAAGTTGAAAATCTGCCTTTTGATACCTATGTGTCGGTTATTATAACCACAAAGGAAGAAATAAGAGAAATAAATAATCTTGAAAGAAATATAGACAAGCCTACAGATGTTCTTTCATTCCCTTATCTTACATTTGATAAAAATTATAAACTAAAAGATGAAATAGGAAAAAAAGATTATGACCCTGAATATAACGCAGTATGTTTAGGGGATATGGTTATCTGTGACGATAAGATAAAAGAACAGGCTAAAGAGTACGGTCATTCTTATGAAAGAGAACTTTCTTATCTTACCGTTCACTCAATGTACCATCTTTTAGGATATGACCACGAAGAAGAAAATATGAAAAAAGATATGCGTAAAAAAGAGGAGTATATTCTTACACTATGAAAGCGATAAAACATTTTTTAACTGTTACCAAACATAAACATCTTGTTTTTCTTAATGCGATAAAAGCAGGAATTCCTTTAAGGGGACTTTTGCACGATTTATCCAAATACTCTCCTTCAGAATTTTTAGTGGGTGCAAAATATTTTTTAGGAACAAGAAGTCCTAACGATATGGAGAGGAAAACTTACGGATATTCAAAAGCGTGGATGCATCACAAGGGAAGAAATAAGCATCATTTTGAATACTGGACTGATTATGAACCCGGAACGAAAATTTTAAAACCGGTTAAAATGCCTCTTATTTACGTAAAAGAAATGTTTTGCGACAGAGTGGCAGCAAGTAAAATATATTCTAAAGAAAAATATACAGATTCATCGCCTCTTGATTACTTTTTAAAAGGAAAAGATCACAGAACAATTCACCCTGAAACAAGTGAACTTTTGGAAAAACTTTTAATAATGCTAAAAGAAAAGGGCGAAGAAGAAACATTTAGGTATATAAGAACCCTCAAAGACTACTAAGTGATGTTAAAAACCTTAAAAAGTAGGGAACGACCTATGTGTCGTTCCGATTTTCAATCCCTTACAGAAAACGAAAGGAAATATTTAACAATGGATAAAATATACGGAAGAAACCCTGTATCTGAACTTATAAAAAACGGAAACGATATTGATAAAATATATGTAAATAAAGAACTTATTGACGGTTCTTTAAAATCAATTTTAAGATTGGCGCAGGAAAGAAAAATTATAGTATCCTACTGCACAAGAGAAAAACTTGACGAACTGTGCGAAACAACCAAGCATCAGGGAATTATGGCACAAATTCCTCAAACACAGTATGTGGAAATATCGGATATATTAGAATTAGCAAGAGAAAAGAACGAACCTCCTTTTATATTTGTGCTTGACGAAATAGAGGACCCACACAATTTAGGTGCAATAATAAGAACTGCCAATGTGTGCGGAGCGCATGGAGTAATTATCCCAAAAAGAAGAAGTGCAACGGTTAACGGAACGGTTGCAAAAGCATCTGCAGGTGCTGTAAGTTCTACTAAAATTGCAAGAGTAAATAATATAACAAATGCTATAAATGAGTTAAAGGAAAATAACGTGTGGGTTTATGGTATGGAGGCAGACGGAGATAAAATGTATTTCGAGCATGACCTTACAGGAAGTATTGCAATAGTTGTCGGCTCGGAAGGTTTTGGAATGAGTAATTTAGTGAGAAAATCCTGTGACTTTATTGTTAAAATCCCTGTAATGGGAACTGTAAACTCGCTTAACGCATCGGTTGCAACAGGAGTTGTTGCATTTGAAGCGTTAAGACAAAGGATTGAAAAATAGTACAAAATGCAAAATGAAGGAAGGCAAAATCATACCATACGGTGATTTTGCCCTCTTTTTTTATATATTTACATTACTCATTCCTGATTCCTAATTAAAAAAAGTTCCTCCGGTTTTTTTATAATTCTGTCAGCACCATATTTTAAAAGTTCTTCTTCGTCACGAAATCCCCATAATACACCAACAGTATAAATGCCTGCCCTCTTCCCTGTTTCCATGTCCGTAGATGTATCTCCGACATAGACACATTCCTCTTTTTTTACATTAAGAATTTTCATTATTTCATAAACACCATACGGATCAGGTTTTAAGGGAATATTTTCTCTTTGTCCGAAAATCAAGTCAAAATACCCTCTTCCAAACAGAGATTCTGTAACACTTACAGTTGCAAAGTGAGGCTTATTTGATAAAACGGCAATTTTTGCCCCTTCTTTTTTTATTTTATCAAGAGTATCTTTAAGCCCATCAAATATTGTTGTTAAATAAGTTGTATCTTTATTATATGCTTCATTGTAGTCTTTGAAAACCTTGTTAATCACCTTATTATCTTCAACTTTGTGATATTTTAACATTCTTTCTATTAAAGTTTTTGCACCGTTTCCTGCAAAATATTTATACTCTTCAACTGAAATTTCCTCAAACCCGTTCATTTTAAGCGCAAAATTTCCGTAATAAGCAATGGTTTTAATAGTATCAAGCAAAGTTCCGTCCAAATCAAAAATATATAACTTCTTCATAAAATCCCTTTTATTTTATCTTATTAATAAACGTTGTTTTAATTTCTGTCTTTGTTTTTGTATTAATATTATCAATAAGTGTTATATTCATATCTTTTGCTCTTTGTTTTAAATATTTAACACTTTCTTTGTCTGAACTTAAATATGTTGCAATAAGATATTTCTTCCCGTATTTTCCGCCGAATTTTTTAGCAACCGTATCAAGTTCATATAATGCCTCTTTATGAACTTCCCCGTTCTTACACGAAATAAATAAAGGAATTAAATCTCGCATTACCATAATGTCAACTTCATTCTTAGTATCTTTATTTTTAGGGTCTTTATCCGAATGAATTATTCCGTCCCAGTCAATATAAATACTCTGGTCAACATCATCGTAGTAACCGTTATTTTCCTCTTTTATTTCCATCAAAGTAAGATAAACGTATAGTTCCAGCACATTTCCTGCTTTTGTAAGACATTTTCTTATCTGAGAATTTTTATACTTAAAAGTTATGTAGTCTTCCCTTTTTTTATATTCGTAAATAAGTCCTTTTAACTTTAAATCCTTAACTATTCTTTCGTTTATATAAATATCTTCTTTTAAAACTATCCCTTTTTCAACATTTCCCATACTTTCTAAAAGTTCAAAAGCATTTACCTGCTTGTTCCAACTGCCACAATGAACTTTTAAAATATTCCACATTTTAAAAACGTCTTTTTTAAAATCTTCGCTAAATTCCCAGTTGACATCTTCTTTTTCATTTAAAATAACCGAGCATCCGTTAAGTTCCATCGCCTCATTTATCGTCATAAAGGAAGTTTCAGTGTTTAAAACATCAGAACACCCATAAACATTTATAAACTTTTCACTTCTTACATTAAACTGAAACATCGGAACATTCCTTGCATATGAAACTGCACCTGCAGCAGTAAGCACAAGTTCTTTCCCGCCTGTTAAATCAATGAAACAATCAGGATAGGTATCAACAATCTCATTTAATTTTTTAAAAACTAAGTCATACTCATAGTCTTCTATTCTTTCAAAAACTATTTCGGAAGTTACTCCTTTGCTTTCTAAAAAATTCTTTAAAGCAGTTGTTTTTTTATTAGACATTATATTTTTAAACCCGACAAACACAATCCTTTCAGGATTGAATTTAAGTCCCGCAATGGCATTTTCCACCTGACAAGCATCAAAAATTTCAATTAAAGTTTTAATCTTAATCACCTCAGTTTTTTAAAATAATTTATAATAAGCGGTATAGCAATTACAAACGAACAATAATCAGATACGCACTGGGCACACTGAAGCCCCGCTAACCCAAAGAAATAATTTAAAATAAATATTAACGGAATAAGGAAAAGCCCCTGCCTTGACGCCGCCATTAAAGACGCAGACAAAGTATTCCCTGTTGACTGAAACAGCATATTACACATTATAATTATCGAATTTAGAGGAAACGCTATACAATATGCTCTTAGCGTGAATGCTCCGATTTCTATAACTTTTATATCGTCCCTGAATAATGCAATTATCTCTTCTGAAAATACAAACCCTAAAACCGACATAACAGTCAAAAATACAAATGCCACCTTAACGCAGAACCAGAATGCTTTTCTGACCCTGTCATAGAGTTTCGCACCGTAGTTAAATCCAACCACAGGCTGAAATCCTTGCCCAAAACCAATAAGCGCAGAATTTGCAAACATTGAAACTCGTGTTACAACCGACATTCCCGCAATAACAGCATCTCCATAACCGCCTGCAACATGATTTAAAATCATTGTTGACAAACTTCCCAATCCCTGACGGACAAGTGACGGAAACCCACCTTTAAATATATTTAGTTCATAATAGATATTGGGCTTGAATTTCTTAATGGAAAGTTTTATATTACTCCCCTTTTTCATACCGTAAAGCAGTAAACTAAAACTTATTATCTGGCTTAACACAGTTGCAAGTGCTGCACCCTCAACACCCATATTAAAATAGAAAATAAATATCGGGTCAAGCACAACATTTACAACCGCCCCCAAAACAATTCCCGTCATAGCATAAACTGCACTGCCCTGAAACCTTAACTGATTGTTTAAAACAAAAGATGCCATCATAAACGGGGCGCCTGTTAAAATAATTTGCATATATGAAATTACATCGCCTAAAATTGTCGGCGTAGAACCCAAAAGTATTGCAAGAGGCTTAACAAATATAAGCCCTGTAACCGACAATAATATTCCTGCAAAAATAGCAGAAAAGAATCCTGTAGAAGCCATATATGATACAGTTTCCATATTCCTTTTTCCAAGTTCACGTGATATAAAATTTCCTGACCCATGACCAAAATAGAATCCTAATGCCTGAATAACTGCCATAAGCGAAAACACTACGCCCACTGCTGCCGTTGCTTCAGTTGAAATTTTACCAACAAAAAAAGTATCCGCCATATTATAAAAAGAAGTAACGAGCATACTAATAATAGTCGGCACCGAAAGTTTCATAATAAGTGGTTCTATATCCGATTCAGTCATAAGTAAAAATTTATCTTTATTGTCCAACTCAATACACCTCTGTATTTATAATTATATATTATTTGTATCATTTCTACAAGTATTATTCACTTTTTTGTCGTAAAAGTACATTATTGATAATTTTCAATAGTTTTTATATCATTGACTTTATTTTACATAAAGAATATAATATTAGGGAGGTGAATTTAATGAACGAATTTGTAATGCTTACTATGGAAATAATAGGAACAATCGCTTTTGCCGTATCAGGTGCTTTAGTTGCTATAAGTTTCAGTCTGGATATTTTCGGTGTTGCTTTTTTAGGTGTTATAACTGCAGTTGGCGGTGGAATGTTACGAGATTTACTTATAGGCAATCATCCTCCTAAAATATTTTCATTGTCTTACTTACTTATTATTGCACTTTTAACTGCAATTATTGTTTTTGTTATATCCTACATAAATAAGCATCGTTTTTTTGAATTTAAAGAAAAAATTGAGCGAATAAATAATTTTTTTGACGCAGTCGGTTTAGCCGCATTTACAGTTACAGGAACACAAATGGCTTGCACTGCAGGATTTTCAGATAAAGTTATTTTCGTTATATTTATGGGAATGTTAACAGGTGTAGGTGGAGGTATTTTCAGAGATGTACTTGTATCACAAACCCCGTACGTATTAAAAAAACATATATACGCCGTTGCATCAATCATAGGAAGCATACTATATTATGTTTTAAGTGTAACATTCGGCTTTGAATTTACAGGCACTCTTATTTCAATGCTTACAGTCATAGTTATAAGACTCCTCGCAGCAAAATACTTATGGAAATTACCAAAAATTAAAAACCCTGATATTACAGAGGCGTAAAATTATTTATATATAAAAAACGACAAGTTTAAACTTGTCGTTTTTTGGTGCACCTAAGGAGATTTGAACTCCTAAGCCGTTGCCGGCACACGGACCTGAACCGTGCGCGTCTGCCAATTCCGCCACAGGTGCTAATATTAAATTACAAACCTATTTATATTATAGCAGAAAAAATTTAATATGTAAATGATTATTTCTTATCCATTCACTGGAAATGACAATTTTAGAGAAGAACGAAGAGATAAAAGTGAATAGGTAAGAGTACAAAAAGAAACGACAACTTTCAGTAAAAATTGTCGTTTCTTTTTGGAGCTAGTGAGGGGAATCGAACCCCTGACCTATTGATTACGAATCAATTGCACTACCGACTGTGCTACACCAGCAATTAAGGATTGCTTTTTAAATCCTTAATTAGTATAACCTTTTTTTACTATTAAGTCAACTATTTCGTCAACAAATTTATTGCAAATCTCTTCTTTTTCCGCTTCCGCCATAACTCTTATAACAGGTTCAGTCCCGCTTTTTCTAAGAAGAATTCGTCCGTTATCTCCCAATTTTTCCTTTATATTGTTAATTGCATCTTCAATTTCTTTATCATTTAATACAATGTCTTTGTCACATACTCTCACATTTTTTGTTACCTGAGGATAAAAAGTCAAACCTGCAGAAAGTTTTGACGCCGGGAGTTTGCTTTCAATATATGCTTCCATCACTTTAATGGCAGTAATAAGCCCGTCGCCCGTCGATGCATATTTTGAGAAAATAATATGTCCTGATTGCTCTCCCCCTAAACAAAAACCTTCTTTTTGCATTGCTTCATAAACATATTTATCTCCTACATCGGTTTTTACATAAGATATATCCGCTTCGTCAAGTGCTTTATATAGCCCGAAGTTTGACATAATGGTTGTTACAACAGTATTCTTTAAAAGTTTGTCACGTTTTTTCATATATTTTGCATATAAATATATAATATGGTCGCCTGTTAATACTTCCCCTTGTTCATCGACTGCAAGGCATCTGTCGGCATCTCCGTCAAACGCAAACCCTATATCAAGATTATTTTCAACAACTAATTTTTGTAAATTTTCAATATGGGTAGAGCCACAATTAAGATTGATATTAAGACCATCAGGCTCATTACCTATAACATAAGTTTTAGCGCCAAGAGTATCAAAAATACTTTTGGCAAGCATCCATGTACTGCCGTTTGAACAGTCAAGACCTACTTTAATTCCTTTATATGATTTTGTCACTAATGAGATAAGATAACCTATATATCTGTTTCTTCCCTGTGCATAGTCAACCGTTCTTCCTATGTGAGCATCTTTTGCGTAAGGTAGTTCGTCAGTTTCGCAATCAAGATATTTTTCAATATCTAAAATTATAGACTCTGCCATCTTTTCTCCGCGACTGTTAATAAGTTTTATACCATTATCATAATACGGATTATGACTTGCAGAAATCATAATTCCACAGTCAAAATCCTCCGTTCTTGCTATATAAGATACAGACGGAGTTGTTGTAACGTGAAGAAGATAAGCATCTGCACCACTTGCAGTCAGCCCTGCAGAGAGTGCATATTCAAACATATAACTCGAACGCCTCGTATCCTTTCCTATTACTACCTTGCACTTATGCTCTTTTCCGTAATACCAGCCTAAATATCGCCCTATTTTAAACGCATGTTCTACTGTTAAATTGACGTTTGCCTCTCCTCTGAAACCGTCAGTTCCGAAATACTTTCCCATTATTTATTTCTCCTTTTTTATTATATTATCCTGACTTTTAAATATAGAGTCTTCTGACACAGTTCCTCTTACCATCGAAAGTGGATAAATGGTAGAATTTTTACCTATAATAGTTCCCGGGCATAGTACCGCGTGGCAACCAATCTCAACTTCATCTCCCACCATTGCCCCGAATTTTTTTAAATTTGTACTCTGCTTTGTTCCGCCAATTACAACCGAAACTAAAGTCTTGTCGCTTTTAACATTTGATGTAAGTGCACCTGCCCCGAAATGCGCCTTGTATCCTAATACCGAATCTCCAATATAATTATAATGAGGAATTTGCACATTATCAAAAATAATACTGTTCTTTACCTCAGTTGAGTTACCCACAACTGCACCCTTACCTATAATAACGCTCCCTCTGATAAATGCAGAGTGCCTGATTTCTGCATCTTCGTCTATTATTAAAGGCCCGTTAAGACTTGCAGTATCCGCTACTTTTGCAGTTTTTGCAATCCATATATCCTCTTTTATTTTTAAAAACTTGTCTTCACAAAGAGTTGCTCCCTTCTCTTTTATAAAATCTTTAATATCCCCTAAAATCTGCCAGGGGTACTCTTTTTTTAAAAGTAAATCTTTTGCTATCGTCTTTTCAAGATTAAATAATTCCATAGATTTCATATATTTTTACCTCCAACGTTACTATATTACCATTTAATCAGAAATTTTACAACATTTTCCAATTAATTAAATTATTAAAATAAGTTTAAGTTATTATATGTATAAAAAAACCACACTATACATCAAGCAATTTTTCCAAAATGGACGCAAAAGGGACAGACCCTAAAACGTCCTAAAAATGGACGCTATGGGGTCTGTCCCTTTTGCGTCCATTTGCTGATAAAAAAACAAGGCTTTTTGCCTTGTTTTTTATACGTCATATTCTTTTATTAAAAGCGCTCGTGCATAACCTTTATCTTTACTTACCTCATCGATATAAAATCCTCTGCCATAATAAAACCTTACCAGTGTAAAGAACTTCGCGGCGGTGTGAAGCATAAGTTTTTTCACTTTATGTTCTCTCATTACTTTGTCAACAACGCTCATTAAAGTTTTCCCAACACCGTTATTCTGGTTTGAAATTCTTACACCGAAACGGCTTAAATAAGCAGTATTATCGTCATTTATTTTAACACGTACGCTACCGACAGGCTCGCCGTCAATAAATGCAACAAACACATACTTTTCTTTAATATCTTTTTTTATATCGTCGCAAGTTTCATTTAATGCTTCAATGCTTTCCAAACCCGCTTCTTTAATATACTTTAAAAATGCATCTTTAGTTATTTCCTGAATATACGGAATATCGTTTTCGGTTGCCATTCTGACACTGAAACCGTACAATTTTTCTCCTTTTATATGTGCCATAATTTACCTCTATTTCATAAGTAATGTCATAACTGCTTTTTGAACGTGAAGTCTGTTTTCGGCCTCGTCAAATACTCTTGACCATTTTCCGTCAATCACGCCTTCAGACACCTCGTAGCCTCTGTAAGCAGGAAGACAATGTAAAAAGATTGCATCATCTTTTGCATAAGACATCAGTTTTTCATTAACTTGGAATCCGTCAAACTTTTTAACCTTTTCTTCTTTTTCGCTTTCCTGACCCATACTTACCCATGTATCAGTATAAACGGAATCAGCACCCGATACTGCTTTTTCAGGATCATTTGTAAATTCTAACTGTGCGCCTGTTTTCTTAGCCATAGAAAGTGCTGTTTCAACAACTTCAGCGTTACATTCAAAGCCTTTCGGTGTCGCAACTGACATATTCATTCCCGATAAAGCCGCTGCATATAAAAGAGAATGGGTAACGTTATTTCCGTCTCCGACATAAGTAAGTTTTAACCCTTCAAGTTTCTTCTTTTCTTCATATATTGTAAGAAAATCTGCAAGTGCCTGACAAGGATGAGTAAGATCAGTAAGACCATTTATAATTGGAATAGTTCCATATTTTGCAAGGTCTTCAACATCTGACTGCTTAAATGTTCTGATCATAATTCCGTCAATAAATCGTGACATAACATTAGCAGTATCGTATATAGTTTCTCCTCTTCCGAGTTGAATGTCATTAGAACTTAAAAACAGTGCATGACCGCCTAACTGATACATCCCAACCTCAAAAGAAACTCTTGTTCTTGTGGAAGATTTTGAAAAAATCATACCAAGAGTTTTGCCTTTTAAGTGATGATGCACTATCCCTTTTTTATTTTCGTCTTTTAACTTAATTGAAAGTTTTAATATATCGTTAAAGTCATCAGTTGTAATATCTTTTAATGTAATTAAATGCTTCATTATAGTCCTCCAAGTATATTTTTAAATACTTTTATAAATAAATCAATGTCTTCTTTTGTAACGATTAAAGGCGGTAACAGTCTTAATACACTGTCCCCTACCGAACCTACTAAAATTTTATTATCAAAGAGTTTTTTAAATACTTCTTTTCCACAAGGCTTATCAAATTCAATGCCTATCATAAGCCCTTTTCCTCTGACCTCTTTAATAACAGGATATTCTTCTTTTAATTCGTTCAGTTTTTCAAAGAAATATTTTGATGCCTTATTTGAACGATAAAGCACGTAATTTTCCATAAGTTCAGATATAACGCAAAGCCCTGCTGCACAAGCAAGAGGATTGCCTCCAAATGTTGTCCCATGGTCGCCAGGCTCAAAAGATGAGAATTTATCTTTTGCAAGAACTGCACCGATTGGAACTCCTCCGCCTAATCCCTTTGCAAGAGTGATAACATCAGGTTCAACTCCGTATGCCTGATAGCCGAATATTGTTCCAAGCCTTCCGATTCCTGTCTGCACCTCATCAAATATTAGAATAATTTCCTTTTTGTCACAAATTTCTCTTACCTTTTTAACGTAATCGACATCAAGCGGGTGAACTCCGCTTTCCCCCTGAATTAACTCTAACATTATAGCGGCTGTATTATCTGTAATTTTAGATTCTAAATCTGAAATATCATTTATATCGGCATATACAAATTTTTCGGTAAGAGGTGCAAATGGTTTTTGATATTTTTCCTGACCTGTGGCAGAAATTGTAGTAATCGTTCTACCATGGAAAGAATTTTTAAGGGTTATAATTTCGCTCTTTTGCTCATCCTTTTTATAAAAATACTTTCTTGCAAGTTTAATTGCCCCTTCATTAGCCTCTGCTCCGGAATTACAGAAAAATGCTTTGTCAAAACAAGATGCTTCACATAGCACCTGTGCCAGTTTTGCCTGATTTTCTATGTAATATAAACTCGATGTGTGAATAACTGCTTTGGCTTGTTTGGAAATAGTTTTAACAAGAGGTTTATAATTATGACCAAGGGATGAAACTGCAATCCCACCCATAAAATCATAATATTTTTCCCCATCTGTAGAATAAAGGTTGATTCCATTACCCTTTTCAAACGCAACAGGAAGTCTGTCACCAAAGGTATTCATATAATATTTTTTGTCAAGTGTAATTATATCATCAAGTAACATTTTTAAAGCCTCTTTTCCATTTTCAATAAATCATTTATAATTATAAATCACTTTGCATAAAAATTCAATACTTTTTTTAAAAAAAAGAATATTTTTTTTATTTAGAAGAAAAATAAAAATGTAAAATATTTAAAAGGGGAGAATAAAATGGGTAAGATATCAAAAAACTCTGAAAGCAGATACTTTAGCGAACTTGACAGTTTGGGAAATAAACTTATAGATATTGAGGGCCTGACAAAACGAAAAGATGTATGGACATCTCCCGAAAGCTTAAAAAGAATAGGCGAAAAGGATAATATTCTGTAAATTTATGCATATAATGGACGCAAAAGGGACAGACCCCATTCCGTCCATTTTTTGGACGTTTTAGGGTCTGTCCCTTTTGCGTCCATTTATAAATAAAATTTGCATTTCGAGGGAATTTATGTTATTATATATTTGAAAGAGGTGGTTATATGAAATGTCCATACTGTGGATATTTTGACTTAAAAGTTATTGAAACAAGAACAGTTGAAGAAACAAACTCGATAAGAAGACGTAGGGAATGTTTAGAATGTCAGCAAAGGTTTACAACCTATGAAAGAGTTGAAAATATATCCTTAGTTGTTATAAAGAAAAATAAAACCAGAGAAACTTTTGACCGTGAAAAAGTTCTTGCAGGTATTATTACCGCTTGTCAGAAAAGGCCTGTCACTACGGCACAAATGGAAAATATAGTTGACGAAATTGAGCAACAGTTATTAAACTCACTTGAGCGTGAGATTCCAAGTTCAAAAATCGGCGAACTGGTTATGCAAAAATTAAAAGATGTTGACGAAGTCGCTTATGTTCGTTTTGCATCAGTTTACAGACAGTTTAAAGACATAAATACATTTATGTCGGAACTAAAGAAGCTTTTATCATGAGAAAATATATTGATTTACATACCCACTCTACAAAATCTGACGGCTCATATACGCCGTCAGAACTTATTTATCACGCCGATAATTTAGGTTTATATGCTGTTGCTCTTACTGACCATGATAATATTGATGGTCTTCATGATGCCTATGAAACTGCTAAAAATCTTGAAATAAAGTTCATTCCCGGAATTGAATTAAGTTGCGATTTTGAAAGTGAACTTCATATTGTAGGGCTTAATATTGATTATACAAACAAGAATTTAATTTCTGCCTGTGAAAAATTTAAAGATGACAGGAATAAAAGGAATATAAATTCAATAAAAAAACTAAATGATATTGGAATTGACATTTCTTTAGAAGAAGCAAAAAAATATTGCCCCGGTGATGCTATGGGGCGGGCGCATATTGCAAAAGTAATGGTAGATAAGGGATATGCTTCTGATGTTAAAGATGCCTTTAGAAAATACTTGGGTAAAGGAAAAGTCGGGTATTCAAATGAATATCGCATATCTTATGAAAATGCAATTTCTTTAATTAAAAACAGTGGTGGAACAGCCATACTTGCTCACTGCCATTATCTTAATATGGATGATGAAACATTTATAAATTTTGTAAAAACTTTAAAAGAAGCAGGGCTTGATGGTCTGGAAGGTTACTACACCGAATACAGCAAAGAACAAAGTGACTTTTTTATAGATGTTTCCAAAAAACTTGAATTAAAAATTTCAGGTGGCTCTGATTTTCATGGAAGTATGAAGCCATTAGTCCATCTTGGTACCGGATTTGGAAATTTAAAAGTAACAAAGGAACTACTTGAAAATTTGATATAGAGAATTTAATGGACGCAAAAGGGACAGACCCCAAAACGTCCGAAAAATGGACGCAATAGGGTCTGTCCCTTTTGCGTCCTTTTAGTTAATAAATTATTCATATTTCTTTCATTAAATGAACATAAATATTTTTTATAATTAAATTGTAAAGTACGAAAGATACTTTACAAATCCCCTTTAATAACCCCTTAAATCCCTTTTCAAGAAATATTTTCTTGAGCATAAGTTGTGATAACTTATGTACTAAAATCGGAATTAATCCCCTCCGGTTTTAGATAATCCCACACAAGAAAAGGAACCGTTTATTCGGTTCCTTTTTCTTTTTATGATTTGTATCTTTGTCTTCGGGAGGGCATGGAAGCCCTCCCCTACAATCTAATACAAATAATTGCATAAAAAAACTCCCGAGAAAATCTCGGGAGTTTTATTTATAAGATTTAATTTAATTTTAGTTAAGTTAATCTTATCTTCTGTTATCGTTAGCAGCGTCGATGATTACGCAAACTTTGCTGTCTTTATCGAAGCAGTAGATGATAACGATATCGTCGTTACCTGTTTCGTCTCCAGCGTTGTTATTCCATGTAGCATTCTTAACTGTTTCAGCGTCAGAAATTGAATAGTTGTTAGCGTAAACTCTGCCGTTAGCAAGTTTAACTGTTGGAGCACCTGGTTTGAATGAAACTTTGTCTTCGGTATTTACATAAGTACCGTCATTGTCATCATCAAAGTAGATTGCGCCAGATTCGTATTTAGCAACGTAACCAGATTTCAAGTAACCTTCATCTTCATCTCTGTAGTCGTCAGCCCATTCGTCCTGAGTTCCGCCAGCGATAGCAGCAACTTCAGAAGCTGTAGCGATAATTCTTACTGCAGGAGCAAAGTCACCTTCAGAGTATTGGATGATAGCACCAACATTGATATCTGCAAGACTTACATTATCAGGAGTCTGAGCTTTTTCAGTTTCAGCATCATAGTAGTTTGTATCAGCATCAACATTGAATGATACTAATTTACCATCTACATAACCTCTGATTATGCTGTATGGGTCGCCGTCTTCTGTTTCACCGGTAGATGGAGCAGCAGAAACAACCATTACAGAAGAAGTAGGTTCAACTTTAGCTTTTGCATCAAATACAACGATAAATGCAACTTCATCATATTCATTGATAACATACTGAACATCATACTGTTCTTCGTCAGCAAAGATAGCTTTTGAAGAAATAGAGAATGCATCTTTATCTTTTACAAGAGATGTATTTGTGTTAGCAACAATTGTTGTTTCGTCTTCAATATAGTATCCACCTAAAGTATCATCTGTAGCATCAAATTTCAAGTTGTTCTGTATAGAACTTACAGCTGAGTATTCGCTAGTTGTAGCTGTAGCGATGTTAGCAGCAGTTGTAATTGAAGTAATTTCGCTTGCAGAGTTTGTAGTGTACATTACAAGACCAATAGTATTATTTAAAGTTGGAGTTACTTGTTGCTGATTAATAGTAACAGCAGGACCTGTAATAGAAGTTACAGTACCATTTTGTGCTTTATTTACTGTCAAGTTTGCTTTCTGAGTTCCAACACCATCAAATTCAGTGTTTTTAGCGAAAGCATAGTTTTCAAATTTACCATCTTTTGTATAGATAGTCGCTTTTGCTTCTGTGTCAGCACCGTTTGTATCTTCATAGATAGCATATAATAAACCAAATGTTCTTGAAGAAGCATCTAATTCTTTGTCTAAGATTACACCAACGATATCAACATAGAAGATACCTTTGTCGCCTGCATCAACTTTGCCGTAAGTATCTTTGTATTCTGTGCCGTTGATCCATGCTTTACCATTAGATGTTTCAGAAACAGAACCTTCAATTTTGCCATCGGAAATGATGTATTCATAGAAATAATTTCCTTGATTATCATCAGATACAAATGTGTTTATAATATCACCTTTTTTGATGTCAGCAAAACTTAATTCTTTGCCATTAACATCTGTAAGTGTATATGTCTGAGTTTCCATTTCTTTATCAAAGTCGTATGTGTAACCTTGATTTGTACCAATTCTCATTGAAGAATCATAGATGTCTTCAACAATACCTGACTGTAATTTAGAATAGATAATAACGTCATACTGAGAGTCACCAGTATTTTCGATAAGTGTCATTGTAGGGATTGCGCCATCATCATAATCATTATCTATATCAGAAGAAGAGTTTACAGTATAATATGTGTTATTGTTACAGTAAACTTTAACATCTGAAGATAATTTAACTTCAGTAGCTTTACCTGTTTCTTCAGAAGAAGTAGCGTAGTAAGTTAATTTACCTTTAACTTCTTCATTTACATTTGTAGTCTGTGTGTTGTCTGGAACATACCAAGTAACTGCTCCGTCTTTCATCTGAGTACCTG
The DNA here is from genome assembly GCA_015068525.1 of Oscillospiraceae bacterium. Lineage (NCBI taxonomy): Bacteria > Bacillati > Bacillota > Clostridia > Eubacteriales > Oscillospiraceae > Oscillospiraceae bacterium. The sequence goes on from SVKJ01000002.1 coordinate 40,410, forward strand.
TTATTTCAAGTGTTTCATTTTTTCCAACTTTTGGAACAACTGCTAAAACAACTTCATCGTCTTCATTATAGTCAACGAAAGCGGTTACTTTATAACCTCTAGGAATTGAAAGACCTTCAACAGCATCATAAGTTCCGCCCATTAAGTAGTTACCTGTATAAGTAACATTATTAGCAGTAAATGATGTGTAGAACATATCATATTCAGAAGCTAATGCAGCTGTACCAAGTGTAACTTTAGCAGCGTCTTCTGCAGCAAAACTTACAGGATCAACTGTTGTGTCAACTTTAGCAACTTTTAGGTAGTCAGATAATAAAGTTTTGTTAACTTGTTCAAAGTTCTTATCTGTACCGAAGCCTGTTTGTTCCATTAATTTGTCATCTAATGCGTTGTAAGCAAGTCTTGCAACGATAGCTCTTGTAGCTTTGTCGCCGATTTTACCGTTAGCACCTACTGTCATGCCAAGAGTATTAGCCTGAGCCATGTAAGATGTTGGGTAAGCATCTTTAACTTCAGCAAACATTGGAGCGTAACCTAAAGCACATACTAACATTTTAATAGCCTGTTCGTAAGTAACTTCATCGTCTGGACCAAATGTGCCGTCGCCATAACCTAAGATGATTTCTTTCTGGTTAGCGATTTTAACGTATCCAGCTGCCCAGTGAGAAGCAGGAACGTCTGTGAAGTTTGTAGCTGTAGCAGCACCTGCAGCAGCATCTTCCATACCTAACATTCTAACTACAACAGCAGCGAATTCTGCTCTTGTGATAGTTTTGTCAGGGCCGAATGAACCGTCTTCATAACCTTTTAATAGGCCAAGAGCGGACATAACTGTTACAGCTTCATTGTAGCTTGCATCAGCAGCAACATCAGTAAAAGCTGCAAAGCTTACTGTGCTAAGTGCCATAGCAAGAACGATAACTAAAGCTGCAATTTTCTTTAAGTTTTTCATTTGAGTTTCCTCCCTTTATAAAAATTTTTTATTTTTTTGAAAGTTAAGACAGTATACCTTACTTTCGTTGTACTCATTCTACCAAACTTTTTTTTACGTGTCAATGGTTGTAACATATTTGTAATGATACTGTATTTGTTTTGATATTTTAATAGTTTTTCGTAATATTTTGGCAATAACTATATTTTTATTTCTATTAAAACGAAGCTGGCTTTATTATCTTTTTCAACTTCCATATTATGTTTATCTCCATATGGCAGGTAGAAAAGCGTGTCGCTGCCGAGATAAATGTTTCTTTTCCCGAAGTTCATTTTGCATTTATTATCATCAAATGTATACATAAGCTGATAAGTGCCGGGATGGGTATGAGGCTCTTCTTTTTCATATTCATCAAGTTCAACCTTATTTATTACAGGTTCTGATTTTGGATTTTTAACATTTATTTCGACTAATGTTGTATCTGCTTCTGCGTTAAGTATATACTGTTGACCGGGCAAAAATGTGCATATTTCTTTTTTACCAATTGTGTTTTCGCCATATTTTACAGCACCGTTTGCTACTATAATAATTTTATAATACGCATCCTGCCCGTCACTTTCAATAAATTCGCCTTCTTCAAGATGATGGAAGAAGCTTTTGGTATTCGGGACAACGCCTTTTAACACTTCGCCATCCATATCAAACGATGTTGCAAGGTCGAAAAAAGATTTTTCAACATAGAAATGCAAAAACCACGCTTTTGAAAAGGCAATATTGAATGCATCGCCTGTATCATCAAGAAGGACTGAATACACTTCTAAAAGCCTTTCAAAATAGAATATTGTGAGCACTGTAAAAATCAAAACGGAAAGGGCTATTGCTACAATATGCAAACTGATTGCAGATAAATACGGATTATTCTGAAAGGTTTGATAAACTCCTAAGTACACCATTCCTGCTGTTATAAAGGAATGTATCAGATAGTATATCGTTTCTCCGCTGAAAATGTTGCCTTTATAAAACTTACGTCTTTTATATTTCTTTTTATCAAAATCAACGTATTTTTCGCCTTTTTTATAAATACATCTATAGTAAACTGCCTGAATTGTTCTTTTGTCAAGTGAGCCTTCTTTAAAACTCATAAGATTAGTAATAGTCTGACAGCAGAGCCAGTAGGATTCCTTATATATACGGTATCTTTCAATGATAAGCGCAAACATCCAGCCGATTATGGCAAGGGCAAAAAATATAATACCTTTTGCAACATCGGTTATGCCCGCAGTTGACAAAGCAAAGGGAACCAAAAAGGAAAACATTGCAAGGTACAAGGTAAATACCTGATCTCTTTTCGCCTGTTGCAAAGTCATCTCTTCAACACATCTGTCGTATAAATTAGATAGTTCATAACTCGGATTTTCTGACAATTTGTCGTTAGAAAAATATTTGTATTTGAAATCTTTTGAGTTCTCATCCCTCTTGCTTTTAATAAATGGCCACATTGTAATAACCCCCTTTTTTATATCAAGTATATAATACCACAAAAAATGACATTTTTCAATGTTAATTTATTAACACAAGTGGACGCAAAAGGGACAGACACCAAAACGTCCGAAAAATGGACGCAAAAGGGTCTGTCCCTTTTGCGTCCATTATTGGTAATTTCTTAAAGTACTTTCTTTGATTTTAGTTATTTTTGAAATAAGAGTTGTGGTAAAGGTTTTACGCAATTCAGCGATTATTCCTCTTTTTTGATAGGATGGCAATTCCGCAATTGCTTCAGGTTCCATTTTATAATTAGTTACAATGTGTTTTCTTAATTCCATAAGATCCTGATGTTTTTTATCAAAGGGGTCATAGTCATCAGATGCATCATAGTGAATATTTTTAAATTGTGTTAAATCGATTATATTAAGAAGATAATCCTTATCTGCAAGTCCGTCATAATTTGTAATATATTCATTATAACTGTTCCAATTGTAATCCTCTATTTTTTCAACGACAAACGCTTTTACCGGATTACGATGAACATATCTTACTGAAGCAAAAAAGTAATCGTTCGACATTATCGGAATGCTTTTATACCTGCTTTCGTACAGATGTCCACGTCTATCATATTTATTATTATAATACAAAGCATATTTTGTGAGAAGATTTTTCATAATAAGTGAAATATCCCCCATATTGTTTTCTTTTAAAACTAAATGAACATGATTAGTCATAAAACAATACGCATATATTTCAAATGAAAACTTCTTTTTGAGTTCTTTTATGTAATCCGACATAACTTTAAAGTCAAAATCTTCTTCAAAAATATTTTGTTTATTGACTCCCCTGAACATAATGTGATATATGCCAAGTTCACTGTACTCTCTGCTTCCTCTGCTCATAATGCAACCACCTTTCAAATAAAGAATATCACATTTTACAAAATATGTCAAGCCGAAATGGACGCAAAAGGGACAGACCCTATTGCGTCCATTTTTCGGACGTTTTGGGGTCTGTCCCTTTTGCGTCCATTTTGTTTGGATATTAAAAAAGCATCCCTTTTGGGATGCTCTTTTATTTTTCTATGTTTTAATTATTCAACGATAGAGATAACAGCACCTGAACCAACAGTTCTTCCGCCTTCACGAATAGCGAATCTTAATCCTTCTTCGATAGCGATTGGTGTGATAAGTTCAACGTTCATAACAACGTTATCACCAGGCATACACATTTCTGTGCCTTCTGGTAATGTGATTAGACCTGTAACGTCAGTTGTTCTGAAATAGAACTGAGGTCTGTAGTTGTTGAAGAATGGAGTATGTCTACCACCTTCGTCTTTACTTAGAACGTAAACCTGAGCCTGGAATTTTTTGTGAGGTGTGATTGTTCCTGGTTTAGCAAGAACCTGACCTCTTTCGATTTCGTTTCTCTGAACACCTCTTAAAAGAACACCGATGTTGTCCCCAGCTTCAGCATAGTCAAGAAGTTTTCTGAACATTTCGATACCTGTTACAACAACTTTTCTTGATTCGTCTGTTAAACCAACGATTTCAACTTCTTCAGAAACTTTTAACTGACCTCTTTCAACTCTACCTGTAGCAACAGTACCACGACCTGTGATAGAGAATACGTCTTCGACAGGCATTAAGAATGGTAAGTCAGCTTTTCTGTCAGGAGTTGGGATATAAGAGTCAACCTGAGCCATAAGTTCAAGAATACAAGCGTATTCAGGAGCGTTAGGATCAGTAGATGTTGATTCAAGAACTTTTAGACCTGAACCTTTAACGATTGGAGTATCATCTCCAGGGAATTCATATTCGTTAAGAAGTTCTCTGATTTCCATTTCAACTAATTCTAATAATTCTTCGTCATCAACCTGGTCAGCTTTGTTCATAAATACTACGATATAAGGAACGCCAACCTGACGAGATAGAAGAATGTGTTCTTTTGTCTGAGGCATTGGGCCGTCAGCAGCAGAAACAACAAGGATAGCACCGTCCATCTGAGCAGCACCAGTGATCATGTTTTTAACGTAGTCGGCGTGTCCTGGGCAGTCAACGTGTGCATAGTGACGATTTTCTGTTTCATATTCAACGTGAGCAGTAGAGATAGTGATACCTCTTTCTCTTTCTTCCGGAGCCTTATCGATGTTATCGTAAGCAGAGAATTCTGCCTGGCCCTTTAAACTTAAAACTTTTGTAATAGCCGCTGTTAAAGTTGTTTTACCATGGTCAACGTGACCGATAGTACCAATGTTAACGTGAGGCTTGGTTCTTTCAAACTTAGCTTTTGCCATTTTAATTTCCTCCCTTATTATCAGACATTTCGGATGCCTGATGAATTTATAATTTCATTATAATAAATTTTTGATAAAAAAGCAAGACTTTTATTCTTCTTTCTTAGTTCTTTGAGCAATAATTTTTTCTCCTACGGATTTAGGCACTTCTTCGTAGTGACTTGGTTCCATAGAATAGTTACCTCTGCCCTGTGTTCTGGAACGAAGGTCGGTTGCGTAACCGAACATTTCTGAAAGCGGAACAAATGCGTTGATTTGCTGTGCACCCTGACGTGCTTCCATACCTTCCAGACGACCTCTTCTTGAGTTAATATCGCCGATAACATCGCCCATATATTCTTCAGGAACGATAACAACAACTTTCATTATTGGTTCAAGTAAAACAGGGTCTGCTTTTCTAGAACCTTCTTTGAATGCCATTGAACCGGCAATCTTAAACGCCATTTCAGATGAGTCAACTTCGTGGTAAGATCCATCATAAAGTACAACCTTAACGTCAACTACATTATAACCTGCAAGGACACCGCTTTCCATAGCGCCCTGAACACCTGCGTCAACAGCAGGAATGTATTCTTTCGGAATAGCACCGCCGACAATTTTGTTTTCAAAACTGTAGCCTGTACCAGGTTCTTGCGGAATAAGTTCAAGATGAACGTGACCGTACTGACCTTTACCACCGGACTGTCTTGCATATTTGTGTTCAATTTTAACAGGTTTTCTGATAGTTTCTTTGTAAGAAACCTGAGGTTTACCAACATTTGCTTCAACTTTGAATTCTCTTAAAAGTCTGTCAACGATAATTTCAAGATGAAGTTCACCCATACCTGCGATGATGGTTTGACCTGTTTCATCGTCAGTATAAGTTTTAAATGTTGGGTCTTCTTCAGCAAGTTTGGAAAGGGCAATACCCATTTTTTCCTGACCTGCTTTAGTTTTAGGCTCAATAGCAACTCTGATAACAGGATCAGGGAATTCCATTGATTCTAATATAATAGGATGTGCTTCATCACAAAGAGTATCCCCGGTAGTTGTGTTTTTAAAACCAACACCAGCAGCGATATCGCCTGAGTAAACCATTTCGATATCTTCTCTGTGGTTAGCATGCATCTGAAGAATTCTACCAATTCTTTCTTTATTGTTCTTAGTAGAGTTTAAGATACCGGAACCTGATTTTAAAGTTCCTGAATAAACTCTGAAGAAACAAAGTCTTCCAACATAAGGGTCGGTCATAATCTTGAATGCTAACGCTGAGAAAGGAGCGTTATCATCAGCAGGTCTGTCCTGTTCTTCTTCTGTACCCGGAACAACACCCTTAATAGCAGGGATATCAACCGGTGCAGGCATAAAGTCAACAACTGCGTCAAGAAGTTTCTGAACACCCTTGTTTCTGTAAGAAGTACCACATAAAACAGGAACGATTTTGTTATCGATTGTACCCTGTCTTAATGCTTTTTTGATTTCTGCAGTTGTGATTTCTTCACCTTCTAAATATTTCATCATAAGGTCTTCATCAAGTTCAGCAACTGCTTCTAAAAGTTCATTTCTGTATTCTTCTGCTTTTTCCTTCATATCCGCCGGAATTTCTTCCACACGCATATCGTTACCCATTTCATCATAATACACATCGGCATTCATTTCAACTAAGTCAACGATACCTTTGAATGTATCTTCAGAACCTATTGGTAACTGAATCGGAACAGCATTACAAGATAATCTGTCCTTCATCATGGATACAACATTATAAAAGTCTGCACCCATAATGTCCATTTTATTAACGTAAGCCATACGAGGAACACCGTATTTATCAGCTTGACGCCAAACGGTTTCTGACTGAGGTTCAACTCCGCCTTTAGCGCAGAATACAGTAACAGAACCGTCAAGAACTCTAAGAGAACGTTCAACTTCAACAGTGAAGTCAACGTGCCCAGGAGTATCTATGATATTGATTCTATGGCCTTTCCATTGAGCAGTAGTAGCAGCAGAAGTAATTGTAATACCTCTTTCCTGTTCCTGTTCCATCCAGTCCATAGTAGCGCCACCCTCGTGGGTTTCACCAACTTTATGAACTCTACCTGTGTAATACAAAATTCTTTCGGTAGTGGTTGTTTTACCAGCATCAATGTGCGCCATAATACCAATGTTTCTTGTTTTTTCTAAACTAAATTCTCTTGGCACAAACATTTCCTCCTAGTTAAAAAATTACCATCTGTAATGAGCAAAAGCTTTATTTGCTTCAGCCATTTTATGAGTATCTTCACGTTTCTTAACTGCGCCGCCTGTTGCATTTGCAGCATCAAGGATTTCACCAGCCAGTCTTTCACGCATAGTTCTTTCATTTCTTGCTCTTGAATATGTTGTTAACCAACGAAGTCCAAGAGTTTGTTTTCTTTCAGGTCTAACTTCCATTGGTACTTGATAAGTAGCACCGCCGACTCTTCTTGCTTTTACTTCAAGAAGTGGCATAATGTTGTTCATAGCCTCGTTGAAAACTTCTAAAGGTTCTTTTCCTGATTTTTCTTTTACAATGTCGAATGCATCATAAACGATCTTCTGAGCAACACCCTTCTTACCGTCTAACATTATGTTGTTAATAAGTTTTGTAACAACTACATCATTGTAAAGTGGATCAGGCAGAACTTCTCTTTTTGGAATATTACCTTTTCTTGGCACTTTACTTCCCCCTTTCGCAATAAATGGTTATCGCAGGTACTCAATGACTAATTCACTGTTAGCACTTTTTAACACGCTTATCAAATACACAAATTAAAAATAAATATATACAATAAACTAAAAAGTACTAAGACACCTATAACCTTTTAAATTTCTTTTTTAATTAGTTTTATGCTGCTTGATTATTTTGCAGCTTTTGGTCTTTTTGCACCGTATTTAGATCTCGCTTGGTTTCTGTTAGCAACACCGGCGGTATCAAGTGTACCTCTGATGATGTGGTAACGTACCCCAGGAAGATCCTTAACTCTACCACCTCTTATAAGAACAACACTGTGTTCCTGTAAGTTGTGACCAATACCAGGAATGTATGAAGAAACTTCAATCCCGTTTGTAAGTCTTACTCTGGCAATTTTTCTAAGCGCTGAGTTAGGCTTTTTAGGTGTTGTAGTTTTAACTGATGTACAAACACCTCTCTTTTGTGGAGAACTCTGGTCAGTAGGTAGTTTTTTAAGGGTATTAAGACCTTTTTGAAGAGCAGGCGCAGTTGACTTTTTAACAAGTGACTTTCTGCCTTTTCTTACCAACTGATTAAATGTAGGCATCTTTTAATTTCACCTCCTATGTTTATTATATATATTTAAAATCCTGTGGATTTTAAAGCAAATTAATAATGAGGAATTAGGAATTAGGAATGAAGGAAGACAAAATCATGCTATGCAGCGATTTTGTCGTTTCTAATTTCATTTTCATTTAATCCCATAAACTTTTTTATATTTCTTATATAATCAGGAATTATTTAAAATCGCAGATTTCCCTTTAATTCCATAAATCGCAAAGCGATTTATACCGCAATTATTCACTATTCATTATTCATTATTCATTGGCAAGATTCTGCTTGTGCAGAATCTTACCAATTTAATATTTTATCTTATTTTTTAAGAAAAGTCAACAAATTTTTAAATCTTTGATTTTAATTTGCTATTTCTTCCTGTTCGCTGTTATCTTCGGATTTTATATTATAACCAAAATCTTTATAGATATTCATACCTGTACCTGCAGGGATAAGTTTACCGATAATAACATTTTCTTTTAAGCCGATAAGCGGATCGGATTTACCTTTGATTGCGGCTTCGGTAAGAACTCTTGTTGTTTCCTGGAATGATGCTGCAGAAAGGAATGAATCGGTAGCAAGAGATGCTTTTGTTATACCTAAAAGTACAACGTTGCCTTTTGCAGGAACTTTTCCTTCTTTTATAAGTTCTTCGTTAACATTTGCATATTCCAAAGTATCAACAAGGCTTCCTGTTAAGAATGATGAATCGCCGTTATCTTCAATTTTAACTTTTCTCATCATCTGCCTTACAATAACTTCAACGTGCTTATCGTTAATATCAACACCCTGGTTTCTGTAAACCATCTGAACTTCTTTTAAAAGATATTTCCAAACGGCTTCAGGACCCTGAACTCTTAATATATCGTGTGGATAGATTGAACCGCCGGTAATAGGATCGCCTTTTTTAATCACATCGCCGTCCTGTACCTTTGTTTCATATCCGTAAGCAATCTGGTAGGTTTCAGCCTGACCGTCTTCCCCTGTAACAGTAATTTCTCTTTTCTTTTTAGATTCAGAATAAGAAACTTTACCGTCAAGGTCAGAGATTATGGCAAATTTCTTTGGTCTTCTTGCTTCGAACAGTTCTTCAATTCTTGGAAGACCCTGTGTGATATCGTCTCCCGCAACACCACCTGAGTGGAAGGTTCTCATTGTAAGCTGAGTACCCGGTTCACCGATGGACTGAGCAGCAATAATACCAACAGATTCGCCTATATTTACTTTTTCGTTGGTTGCAAGGTTTTTACCGTAACACTTAGCACATACGCCGTGTCTTAAGTGACAACCTAACACTGAACGGATTTTAACTTCTTTGATACCTGCTTCAACAATTTTCTTAGCAATTGCTTCACTAATCATTGTATCTTTATCAACTAAAAGGTTGCCCTTTTCGTCATATAAATCTTCAAGTACAAATCTTCCTCTTAATCTTTCTTCCAAAGATTCTAAAACTCTGTTACCGTCCATAATATCGGAAATAACAATACCTTCGTCAGTTCCGCAGTCGTCTGCACGGATAATTATATCCTGAGATACGTCAACAAGTCTTCTTGTTAAGTAACCCGAGTCGGCAGTTCTTAGCGCAGTATCGGCAAGACCTTTTCTCGCACCACGTGTTGAGATAAAGTATTCCAGAATGTTAAGACCTTCACGGAAGTTCGCACGGATAGGAATTTCGATTGCTTTACCTGTTGTGTTAGCCATAAGACCACGCATACCTGCAAGCTGTCTTATCTGGTTAACACTACCTCTCGCACCTGAGTTTGCCATCATAAATATCGGATTGAATTTATCAAGACCGCCCATAAGTGCTTTTGTAACTTTATCGGTAGTTTTGGTCCATTCTTCAATAACAAGATTATATCTTTCTTCGTCAGAAATAAGACCACGTCTGAATTGTTTTGTGATTTCCAGAACATTGTTTTCTGCTTCGTCAATGAAACCTTTCTTTTCTTTCGGAACAACCATATCCGAAATACTTACTGTTACGGCACCTCTTGTTGAATATTTAAAGCCTAATGCTTTAATTTCATCAAGAACGCTTACTGTATCTGTTGTACCGTGTTCTCTTATGCAGGCATCAATTATTTTACCAAGCATTTTCTTATCGGCAGGAACTGTGATTTCTAAGTCAAAGAAAGTTTCAGGGATTTTACCGTCAACGATTTCTCTGTCTTTAAACTTAAGGTCCTGAGGAATGTTTTCATTAAATATAATCTGACCAACGGTAGCATCTATAAGTTTAGATTCCATCTTGCCGTCAATTTCTTTAAAACTTCTTACTTTGATTGGAGCATGAAGTCCGACAACATTGTTATCATAAGCAAGGATTGCTTCTGAGAAATCAGCAAATATTTTACCTGCACCTTTCTCATTTTCGTCAACAACTGTTAAGTAGTAACTTCCAAGAATCATATCCTGTGTAGGAACTGTAACAGGTTTACCGTCCTGAGGTTTAAGTAAGTTATTTGCAGATAACATTAAAAATCTTGCTTCAGCCTGTGCTTCTGCTGAAAGAGGAAGATGGACAGCCATCTGGTCACCGTCAAAGTCGGCGTTATACGCTGTACAAACAAGAGGATGAAGTTTTAAGGCTCTTCCTTCTACAAGTACAGGTTCAAATGCCTGAATACCAAGCCTGTGAAGAGTAGGAGCACGGTTTAGTAAAACAGGATGTTCTTTGATAACTTCTTCCAAGATATCCCATACTTCGTCTTTTACTCTTTCAACCATTCTCTTGGCACTCTTTATATTGTGAGCCTTGCCTTTTTCAACAAGACATTTCATAACGAAAGGTTTGAAAAGTTCGAGTGCCATTTCTTTAGGAAGACCACACTGATATAATTTAAGTGTAGGTCCTACAACGATAACTGAACGGCCTGAATAGTCAACACGTTTACCAAGTAAGTTCTGTCTGAAACGGCCCTGTTTACCTTTTAATAAATCAGATAATGATTTTAAAGGACGGTTACCGGGTCCTACAACAGGCTTACCGCGTCTGCCGTTATCAATAAGAGCGTCAACTGCTTCCTGAAGCATTCTCTTTTCGTTTCTTACTATAATGTCAGGTGCGTTTAACTCTAAAAGTTTTTTAAGACGGTTATTTCTGTTAATAACTCTTCTGTATAAATCATTTAAGTCACTCGCTGCAAATCTGCCGCCGTCAAGTTGTACCATAGGTCTTAAATCGGGCGGAATTACAGGGATAACGTCAAGTATCATCCATTCAGGTTTGTTTCCTGATGTTCTGAACGCTTCAACTGCTTCTAAAGTTTTAATAAGTTTAATTTTCTTCTGACCTGTTGCGCCCAAGATTTCTTCTTTTAAATCTTCGCTCATTTTATCAAGGTCAATTTTAGCAAGAAGTTCTTTGACAGCTGCTGCACCCATTCCTGCAGAAAACTTATCGCCGTACTTTTCTCTTGCTTCTCTGTATTCTTTTTCTGTAAGAATTTGTTTATCCATTAAGTTTGTTTTACCTGCATCGGTTACAATATACGCTGCAAAGTATAAAACTTTTTCCAAAACTCTTGGTGTAACATCCAAAAGTAGTCCCATTCTGCTTGGTATTCCTTTGAAATACCATATATGAGAAACAGGTGTTGCAAGTTCAATATGCCCCATTCTTTCTCTTCTTACTTTTGAACGGGTAACTTCAACTCCGCAACGGTCACATATTACACCTTTGTATCTGATTCTTTTGTATTTACCGCAATGACATTCCCAGTCTCTTTGAGGACCAAAAACTTTTTCGCAGAACAAACCGTCTTTTTCAGGTTTCTGAGTTCTGTAATTTATGGTTTCGGGTTTTTTAACTTCTCCGTAAGACCATTCTCTGATTTTTTCAGGGGACGCCAAGCCGATTTTTATTTTTTCAAAACTGTTAAATTCAACCATTTAAATGCTCCCTCCAATTTTAATTGGGATTAAATTATTCTTCGCTTTCTTCTTCTAATATTGCGTCTATATCTTCGTCATCATCTATCATAATGTCGTCTTCACTAACTTCTTCATCATAATCGTCAAGAAGGTCTTCATCAGCGAAGTCTAAATTTCTATCCTCATCGTTATCCTCGTCCTCAGAATGCTCTTCATTTTCTGCATAATCAATTAAGTCTTCTTCCGACTCAATCTTTCTTGGAGCAGGAATAACATCGTCATCGGTGTCTTTTAAATTGATTTCTTCATCATTTGCTGCATACACTTTCATATCAAGACCTAAACTCTGAAGTTCTTTGATAAGAACTTTAAAGGATTCGGGAACTCCCGGACGAGGAACATTTTCCCCTTTAACAATTGCTTCATAAGTCTTAACACGGCCGACAATATCGTCTGATTTTACAGTTAATATTTCCTGCAGTGTATAGGCTGCACCATAAGCTTCCAACGCCCAAACTTCCATTTCCCCGAATCTCTGACCACCAAACTGCGCTTTACCGCCCAGAGGCTGCTGAGTAACAAGTGAATATGGACCTGTTGAACGGGCATGGATTTTATCGTCAACCAGGTGATGAAGTTTTAACATATACATTATACCTACAGTAACGCGGTTATCAAACGGTTCCCCTGTTCTTCCGTCATAAAGAACTGTTTTACCGTCTTCCGAGTAACCTGCCTCAACTAAGGTTTTAGCAATATCGTCTTCGTTTGCACCGTCAAATACCGGTGTTGCGATATTCCAGCCAAGCGCTCTTGCTGCATAACCCAAGTGAACTTCAAGCACCTGACCGATGTTCATACGGCTTGGTACGCCAAGCGGATTTAACACGATATCAAGAGTTGTACCATCAGGTAAGTATGGCATATCTTCTTCAGGAAGTATTCTTGAAATAACCCCTTTGTTACCGTGACGGCCTGCCATTTTATCCCCGACAGAGATTTTTCTCTTCTGGGCAATACTTACTCTTACTATCATATTAACACCGGGAGCCATTTCGTTGTCGTTTTCTCTTGTGAACACTTTAACGTCAACTATAATACCTGCTTCCCCGTGAGGAACTCTTAGCGATGTATCTCTTACTTCTCTTGCTTTTTCACCGAAGATTGCACGAAGTAATCTTTCTTCGCTGGTAACTTCTGTTTCGCCTTTTGGTGAAACTTTACCAACTAAGATATCGCCAGGTCTTACTTCTGCACCTATTCTTATGATACCTCTTTCGTCAAGGTCTTTTAATGCGTCTTCCCCTACATTAGGGATATCTCTTGTGATTTCTTCAGGACCGAGTTTGGTATCTCTTGCTTCGGTTTCATATTTTTCTAAGTGAATAGATGTGAACACATCTTCTTTAACTATTCTTTCATTTATTAAAATAGCATCTTCGTAGTTATAACCTTCCCAAGTCATAAATCCTATAAGTACGTTTTTACCAAGCGCAACTTCCCCGTTTGATGTAGAAGGACCGTCAGCCACTACCTGACCTTTTTTAACTTTATCGCCTACTTTAACGATAGGTCTTTGGTTTATACAAGTTGACTGGTTTGAACGTTTGAATTTAATAAGGTCATAATCATACACTTTTTTATTTTTGCCTGTGATTGTGATGTGGTCACCGCTTACTTTAGTAACAGTACCATCACACTCTGCCAAAATAACAACACCTGAATCAACAGCGGCACTGTATTCCATACCTGTTGCAATAATAGGTGCCTGTGCTTTTAGAAGAGGAACACTCTGACGCTGCATGTTAGATCCCATAAGGGCACGGTTAGCATCGTCGTTTTCTAAGAATGGTATCATTGCTGTTGCAACTGATACAACCTGTTTAGGAGAAACGTCCATATAATCTACTTTTGACGCTTCAATTTCCAAAAATTCGTCTCTTCTTCTTGCAGTTACACGTTTATTTATAAATTTACCATCTTTATCTAATGGTTCGTTTGCCTGAGCAATAATATAATTATCTTCAACATCGGCTGTCATATACTCAACATCACGGGTAACAACCCCTGCTTCTTTATCAACTTTACGGTAAGGTGCTTCAATAAAGCCATAATCGTTAACTATACCATAAGTTGAAAGTGAGCCGATAAGACCGATGTTCGGACCTTCAGGAGATTCGATAGGACACATACGTCCATAATGTGTATGATGAACGTCACGCACTTCAAAGCCCGCTCTGTCTCTTGACAAACCGCCGGGACCTAAAGCAGAAAGTCTTCTCTTATGAGTAAGTTCTGCAAGAGGGTTAGTCTGATCCATAAACTGAGAAAGTTGGGAGTTACCAAAGAATTCTTTAACTGCTGCAACTATCGGTCTTATATTAACAAGACTCTGAGGAGTTACAGAATCCATATCCTGCTGGGTAATCATTCTTTCTTTAATTGCTCTTGCCATTCTTGTAAAGCCGACTCTTACCTGATTTTGTAAAAGTTCGCCTACTGAACGAAGACGTCTGTTTCCCAAATGGTCGATATCGTCCTGATTTCCTATACCGTGAACTATTGTTATATGATAGTTAATTGTTGCTAAAATATCTTCAACAGTAACATTTTTAGGCATCAGTGATTTTTTATTCTTATAGATTAAATCTAAAATTTCTTCTTCGGAAAGTTTGTCCTCTTCCGCTTTATCCATAAGTTCTTTTAATACTGAATATTTAACCTGTTCGTTAATAATTTTAGTGTCGGCATTTTCGTAAAAATACTTGATGTCACAAGTGTCATTCGACATAATGTTAACTTCTTTTTCTTCCGAATCGAACACAGTGATTATATTTACAGGAGATCTGTCAATCAAAGATAAACTTTCTCTTGTTAATATTTCGCCCGCACTTGCTAAAATTTCGCCTGTTGCAGGGCAGATAACATCACTTGCGCATTTTAAGCCCAAAGCCCTATTTTCAAAAGATAATTTTTTATTGAATTTATATCTTCCGACTCTTGCTAAGTCATATCTTCTCGGATCAAAGAATAAATTATTTATAAGCGACTGAGCGCTTGGCACTGAAGGTGGTTCGCCCGGTCTTAATTTTTTGTAAATTTCCAAGATACCTTCTTCGTAATTGGTTGTGGTATCTTTATCAAGAGTTGATAAAATAAGGGCATCTTCGCCAAACATTGCCTTTATTTCTTCATTTGTTTCGGTATTTAAAATTTTTCTTGATACACCGTCTTCATCTATCTGATGAGAAAGCGCTCTTAATAAAACGGTAGCAGGAACTTTTCTTGTTCTGTCAATTCTGACACTGAATACGTCATTAGTATCAGTTTCAAATTCTATCCATGCACCGCGGTTAGGAATCATGGTTGATGAGAAAAGTTGTTTACCAGACTTATCTCTTACCATAGCAAAATAAACACCCGGAGAACGTACAAGCTGGCTGACTATAACTCTTTCCGCGCCGTTTATAATAAATGTACCTGATTCTGTCATTAAAGGGAAATCTCCCATAAAGATTTCCTGTTCCTTAACTTCGCCTGTTTCTCTGTTTACAAGACGAACTTTGGACCTTGTGGGAACCGCATAAGTTGTTTCTCTGATTTTAGTTTCAGTAAGAGAATATTTTGGCTCCTCATCAAATTTAAAGTCATAAAACTCAAGATAGTGAGTACTTCCGCTTGCGCCCTTATCCTTTATAGGATCATAAGCTCCAACATCAGGACTTATCGGACCGATTTCTTCAATAACTTCCTCAATCCCTGCGGTTGTAAACCAATCGTAAGACTTTTTCTGAACTTCAATCAGATTTGGTGGTGCCAATACTTCATCAATTTTAGAAAAGTTGACTCTTTCAACCTTTCCGTACTTAACCGGATGCGCCACATTTATCACCTCATTATTTTTTTGGGGAATTTTTCCTGTATAAAATTTTTTCAAAGAATCTTTTAAAAGGTTTGAATTCCCGTTTAACAAACCCTTTAAAATACCTAATTTTAAGCCTTTTTTCCAAAAAAAGGCGAAAATATCCCATTAAATCGTCTTACCATTTTATCACAATTAAGTAAAGATGTCAAGCACTAATTTAAAAAAATTTTTCTTAAAAATTTTTTAAATGAATATTGAATAATGAAGAATGAATAATTATGGTATTATAAATTCCTTGCGGAATTTATGGAATTAAAAAAACGCAAAAGGCCGTATGGCATCTTTTGCGTTCTTAACTACTTAATGTAATATAACTGTTAGTCTGTGCGTGGCACATTTAGCGTACGAAGTACATTTAGCTGAACTTGTTCAATTTAGCTCGCAGTATGCGAATTTAGCTGTTTGGAGTTTAAACTCCAAACAGCAGTTCTCCATAAGTTGGGAAAGGCCAGTATTCTTTTGAAGTTTTATCTTCCATACTGTCTGCCGTTTCTCTTATTTTTTCCATCTTAGGAATAAGTACCTGAGATGAGAAAAATGCTTTTTTCTCTATGTCTTCTATCTTTTTTAATTCTTCAATACTTTGTGATAAGTCATTTATTCTTTCATAAAGTTCTTTTGACAGGATTGAGAGTTTATTTAAAGTTTCTTCTTCATAAGAGGATATAATTTTTTGAGATATTTTTTTCTTTGTTAAAATCAGTTCTGCCAGTTCCTTGGAAAATGATGCTACAGCAGGCAAGATATCTTTATTTACCATATCCACCATGGTAAGTGCTTCTATATTTATAACCTTTGCGTAACTTTCAAGGAGTATTTCCTGCCTTGATACAATTTCATTTTCGTTAAAAATTCCATGTTTAACAAAGAGGTCAATATTCTTTTTGTCTGCAAAGTGAACAAGCGCATCAGGTGTTTTCCTATAATTTAGAAGCCCTCTTTTTTCTGCCTCTTCTACCCACTCGTCAGAATAATTATTTCCATTAAAAATTATTCGTTTATGGTTTTTAAAGGTTTTCTTGATAAGCCTGTCAAGTTCCTTTTTAAAATCGTCAGCCTTTTCTAAAATATCTGCAAACTGGCAGAGTTCTTCGGCTACAATTGTGTTTAATATGTAATTGGCGCAGGCAATTGATTCACTTGAGCCAAGCATACGAAATTCAAATTTATTACCTGTAAATGCAAAAGGAGATGTTCTGTTTCTGTCAGTCGTGTCTTTAGGGAATTTAGGAAGAACGTGAACTCCTATTTCCATTTGTGCATTTTCTTTTTCTTTATATTCTTCGCCCGATATAATAGCCTCTAAAATTTCAGTAAGTTCTTCTCCCAAGAACATTGAAACTATTGCGGGAGGTGCTTCATTTGCACCGAGTCTGTGGTCATTTCCTGCAGAAGCAATAGAAATTCTGAGTAAATCCTGATACTCGTCAACTGCTTTTACAACTGCTGCAAGGAATAATAAAAACTGTGCATTATCCTGAGGAGAGTCGCCCGGTTCCAATAAATTAACACCGCTTGATGTAGAAAGCGCCCAGTTATTATGCTTACCGCTTCCGTTTACTCCTGCAAATGGTTTTTCGTGAAGTAAGCACACAAGGTCATGCTTTTCAGCAATTTTTTTCATAACCTCCATTGTAAGCTGGTTCTGGTCGGTTGAAATATTTGAAGTTGTAAAAATCGGCGCAAGTTCATGCTGAGCAGGTGCGGCTTCGTTATGCTTGGTTTTTGCTAAAATTCCAAGTTTCCATAACTCTAAGTCCAGTTCCTTCATATATTCGGAAACTCTTGGTTTTATAATACCGTAGTAATGGTCATCCATTTCCTGACCTTTCGGAGGTTTTGTTCCAAAAAGTGTTCTTCCTGCATATATAAGGTCTTTTCTTAAATCAAAATATTTTTTATCAATAAGGAAATATTCCTGTTCTGCACCAACTGTAGGAAGCACTCTTTTTTCAACTTTGCCAAAGAGTTTAAGTATTCTTTGCGCCTCTTTATTTATAGTTTCCATTGAACGAAGGAGCGGAGTTTTCTTATCAAGCGCTTCGCCTGTATATGAACAGAATGCTGTAGGAATACATAAAGAATCGTCTTTAATAAAGGCATAAGATGTAGGATCCCACGCAGTATATCCTCTTGCTTCAAAGGTTGCACGAAGTCCTCCTGACGGGAATGATGACGCGTCAGGTTCCCCTTTTATAAGTTCCTTTCCGGAAAATTCCATTATGATATTTCCGTCTCCCTTAGGGGAAATAAAGGAATCATGCTTTTCTGCAGTAACCCCTGTCATAGGCTGGAACCAATGGGTAAAGTGGGTTGCACCTTTTTCAATCGCCCAGTCTTTCATAGCATTTGCAACGGTATTTGCTATTTCTTTGTCAATCGACTTACCCTGTTCCATTGTTCTTTTTAAAGATTTATAGACATCTTCGGGAAGTCTTTCTTTCATTACTTGCTCGTTAAAGCACATACTTGCGTATAATTCAGGAATTTTTGTCATACGTAAACCTCTACTCTTTATATACTTTAGGCATAGTTCTTTTATGTTCTGACCTTTTATATGCCCTGTCAATAAGTTCTTTATCTTCTTTGTCGGCGATGCCGTTTAATATATAGTTATCAATTTTTTCATAGGAAATTCCCATTTCATCTTCATCCGTCTGCCCTTCATATAAAGCGGCAGAAGGTGCTTTTTTGATTATATTTTGAGGGGCATCCAAATATCTTAAGAATTCATAAACCTCTGTAACCGTAAGGTCTGCGATTGGGTTAAAATCACAAGCACCGTCTCCCCATTTCGTAAAGTAGCCCATATGCCTTTCGCTTCTGTTCCCTGTTCCCGCAACAAGATAATTTTTCTCCTGTGCTAAAGAATAAAGAGTTATCATACGAAGTCTTGGATTCATATTGGCATCGGCAAGACCGTTTACTTTATATACTTTTTCCACTGCGGACTTTAAGGTAAGTTTTGCTTCAGTTAAATCAACTGTTACAGTTTCAATATTATACTTCTTTGCGGCATTAAGAGCGTCCTCAACATCTTCGGTATAATTTCTTTTAGACTGGCAGGGCATCATAACTCCAAGCACGTTATCGGTTGCCATTTTACAAAGTATTCCGACCAGTGTACAGTCCTTTCCTCCGCTGTTACCGTATATAATGCCTTTTGCCCCTGCATTTTTTAAAACTGTTTTAATAAATTCAACTCTTTTTATAGTTTCTTCTTTATAGTCTCTCATTCTTGCTCCTTAGGTTTTTGTGCCGAAAAAGTGACAGACCCAAAATGACCTCAAACCGGTCATTTTAAAAGGTTCAGTCCCTTTTTCTTCTTTATAGTCTCTCATTTTTCACCTGAAAATTTCTTATGCAAATGCCGTATGGCATATTTGCATTTCCTTTATTCCTAATTCCTAACTCCTAATTCCTAATTGAAAGAAATTTCAAGTTAGTTTTCGTTTGTTACCGTTTCTTCATTTGTTTCTGTTGTTTCTTCTTCCTCTTCTTCTTTCTCAACAACAGCGAAAGAAACAACTTTTACATCATCTTTTAATTTCATTATTTTAACCCCTGATGTATCACGGCCAAGAGTTGAAATATCTTCTACCCCTGTTCTTATAATTACACCTTCTGAGGTTATAAGCATAATATCGTCATTATCGGTAACGGTATTTATTCCGCATACGTTTCCTGATTTCTGGGATATTTTGTATGTTCTTATACCTTTACCGCCTCTTGACTGGACTTTGTATTCGGAAAGTTCTGTACGTTTACCCATACCGTTTTCCGAGATAACAAGAAGTTTTGAATCATCATTAACCAGACAGGCACCTACAACAAAGTCGCCATCTTTTAATCTGATACCTCTTACCCCGTGTGCAGTTCTTCCCATAGGACGAACATCTTTTTCATTAAATCTTATTGCATTTCCTAAGTGTGTGCCTAAGATTATATCGTTTTCGCCATTGGTTACTGAAACTTTGATAAGTTCATCATCTTCATTTAAGCCGATAGCGTTAAGACCGCCCGAACGGTTGGAATTATATTCGGAAAGTTTGGTTTTCTTAATAGTACCTTTTTTGGTTACCATTGTTAAGAAACTGTCTTCGTCAAATTCTTTTATAGGAATGGTTGCAGTTACTTTTTCCCCTGCGTCAAGGCTAAGTAAGTTTACAATAGGCATACCCTTTGCAGTTCTTGATGCTTCAGGAATCTGATAACCCTTCATTTTGAACATTCTTCCCTTATTTGTAAAGCATAAAATAAAGTGATGGGTAGAAGTTGTAAAGATGTTTTCAACAAAGTCTTCCTCTTTGGTGGACATTCCCGATATACCTCTTCCGCCACGTCTCTGGCTTCTGTATGTATCGGTTTTAAGCCTTTTGATATAACCTGAGTGGGACATTGTAACAACGATATCTTCAACTTCGATTAAATCTTCATCGTCTATCTGAGAATAGTCAAATGTTATTTCAGTTTTTCTTTCATCGCCGTATTTTTCTTTTATTTCTATAAGTTCTTTCTTAATTTGTTCATAAAGTAAGCCTTTATCTGATAAAAGTCCCTTATATTCTTCTACTTTAAGTGAAAGTTCGTTAAATTCTTCGTCAATCTTTTCGCCGTTTAGTCTTTGCAGTTGGCCAAGTTTCATATCTAAAACACTTTGTGCCTGAATAGCAGAAAAACCGAATTTTTCCATCAGTTGTTCCTTAGCATCGTCATAAGCGTTTCTTATTACATGGATAACTTCGTCAATATTGGCAAGTGCTATTCTTAAGCCCTCTAAAATGTGCATTCTTGCTTCTGCTTTTTCAAGTTCAAATTTAGTTCTTCTTGTTACAATTTCTTCCTGGAAATTTATAAAGTGGGAAAGAACTTCTTTTAAACATAAAATTTTAGGTTTGCCGTTACAGATTGCAAGCATATTTATAGAGAAACTGTCCTGCAGTCTTGAATATTTATAAAGCTGATTTAAAACAACCTGCGGATTAGCGTCTTTCTTTAAGAAAATTTCAAGCCTTATACCTACTCTGTCTGAAGAGTGGTCGTCAATATCTGATAAACCGTCTATTTTTTTCTCTTTTACAAGATTAGCAATAGATTCAACCAGCATTTTCTTATTAACCTGGTAAGGAAGTTCGGTTACGATTATAGAGAATGAGCCGTCTTTATTTTCTTTTATTTCGCATTTTGCGCGCACAATAACTTTGCCCTTACCTGTTTCGTAAGCGCTTCTTATTCCGCTTCTTCCCATAATTGACGCACTTGTCGGAAAGTCAGGACCTTTTATATATTCCATTAACTCTTCAACCGTAATATCAGGGTTGTCCATCTGGGCAATAACCCCATCTAAAACTTCGGTTAAATTATGAGGAGGAATATTTGTAGCCATACCAACGGCAATCCCTGAACTTCCGTTAATTAAAAGTGTAGGAATTCTTGTTGGTAAAACTAATGGTTCCTCTCTCTTTTCGTCAAAGTTAGGAGCAAAATCAACTGTATTTTTTTCTATATTCTCGAGCATTAAGTTAGATAACTTACTCATTCTTGCTTCAGTATAACGGTATGCAGCAGGAGGGTCACCGTCAACCGACCCGAAGTTACCATGCCCGTCAACTAAAGGATATCTCATAGAGAAATCCTGAGCAAGTCTTACCATAGCATCATAAACAGACGCATCACCATGCGGATGGTATCTACCTATAACATTACCAACGGTAGTTGCAGATTTAAAGAACGGTTTATCGTAAGTTAAATGTTCTTCATGCATTGAATAAAGAATTCTTCTGTGAACAGGTTTTAAACCGTCACGTACATCGGGAAGCGCTCTTGCTACTATAACACTCATCGCATAGTCAATAAACGCTTCTTTCATTCTTTTTTCAATATCTATATCTACAATGGTTTGAGTATCGAAATATTCTTCAAAATGAGAATCTTCGTATTTTTTATTCTTAGCCATTTTCAGTATCCTCTTTCTTAAGGCACTCAGGAGTCTGTGCTCATATACCTTAAATTTGTTAATTTAAACTTTTTTAAACGCAAAAATACGTTCCCCTCTTATACATCAAGATTTGTTACATATTGAGCATTTTCTTCAATAAATTCACGCCTTGGTTCAACCTCGTCGCCCATAAGTATTGAGAAAATCTGGTCTGCTCTTTGTGCATCTTCCAAAGTTACTTTAAGTAAAATTCTGTTTTTAGGGTCCATTGTAGTTTCCCAAAGTTCCTCAGGGTTCATTTCCCCAAGACCTTTGTAACGGGAGATATCTACTTTTGCATTTAAGTCCCCGTCTTTTAATTCTTCACTTAATCTGTCCCTTTCCTCATCTGAAAATGCAACAAAAGATTTTTTACCTCTTGATAATTTATATAGAGGAGGTTTTGCAAGATATATATGACCTGTTTCAATTAAAGTTCTCATAAATCTGAAGAAGAATGTTAAAAGAAGTGTCTGGATATGAGCACCGTCGACATCGGCATCGGCCATAATTATTATTTTATCATATCTTAATTTTTCTATATTGAATTCTTCGCCTATTCCTGTTCCCAAAGCCTGAATAACAGGTTTTAATTTATCGTTTCCGTAAACTTTATCGGCTCTTGATTTTTCAACGTTTAACATTTTACCCCATAAAGGAAGAATTGCCTGATATTTACTGTCACGCCCGTTTTTAGCACTTCCGCCCGCAGAATCCCCTTCGACTATATATATTTCAGTCTTGGTAGGGTCTTTAACAATACAGTCGGTAAGTTTTCCCGGAAGTGAATTTGTGCCAAGAGGAGTTTTTCTTGTTGCTTCTCTTGCTTTTCTTGCCGCTTCTCTTGCACGGGATGCTGTCATTGCTTTTTCTATAATAATTTTTGCTATCTGCGGATTTTCGTTTAAAAAGTCGGTAAACTTTTCGGATATTAAAGATGCAACTATACCTCTTACTTCGCTGTTTCCAAGTTTGGTTTTAGTCTGACCTTCAAACTGCGCTTCGGTAACTTTAACACTTATAACTGCAGTTAAACCTTCCCTCACGTCTTCCCCTGAAAGTTCATTATCATCCTTTTTCATTATGTTCATTTTCTTGGCATAGTCGTTTATAGAACGGGTAAGTGCTGCTTTAAAGCCTGTTTCGTGAGTACCGCCTTCAGTTGTATTGATATTATTTGCAAAACTTACCAAAGATTCTGAGTAAGAATCGGTATATTGCATAGCAACTTCCGCATAGGTATCGCCTTTTTGACATTCAACATATATAACACCGTCATGGATAGGAGTTTTGCCACGATTGTTATACTCAACAAAGGACATAATTCCCCCTTCATAATGAAGGACTTTTTTCTTTGGCTCTTCAAGTCTTAAATCGGAGAATGTTATATTTATTCCTTTATTTAAAAAGGCTTGTTCTCTTAATCTTTTTAATAAAACATCAAAATCATAATATGTTTCTTCAAAAATTTCAGGATCGGCAAGGAATGTAACCTCAGTACCTTTTTTATCAGTTTTTCCTATTATTTCGGCAGGTTTTACTGCTTTTCCCTGTTCAAATCTTAAATAGTGGATATTTTCCCCGTCATGAACCTTAACTTCAAGATAGGTTGAAAGAGCATTAACAACAGAGGCACCAACACCGTGAAGCCCCCCTGAAACTTTATATCCCGAACCTCCGAATTTACCGCCGGCATGAAGTTTTGTAAAAATAACTTCTAATGTGGATATACCCATTTTAGGATGTATTCCTGTAGGAATACCTCTACCGTCATCAGTTACTGTAACAGTACCGTCTTTATTTAAATCAACAGTAATATTTTTACAATATCCTGCCAACGCTTCGTCAATAGCATTGTCAACAATTTCATAAACCAAATGATGAAGACCTCTTATAGATGTCGAGCCTATGTACATCCCCGGTCTTTTTCTTACTGCTTCTAAGCCTTCTAAAACCTGAATCTGAGACTCGTCATAAGTTTCTTCAACTTTGGTATTATATCCTTTGATTTCCTCTGACATTTAATTAACCTATCCTTTCTTCAGACCTTTTTTTAAGTGTAGAACTCGATAAGGAAGATACATAAATAAAGTTTTCCTCTTTTTCTTTTACCAAAACAAATGATTTTGGTAAATCTTCATTTACATATATTACCTTATTTTTTTTACTCATATCGACTAAAAATTCTCTCGTTATTTTTGATGTAGAAGTATTTTCAATATCGAATATGGCAACTATATTTTTAGAATTAACCGTATAATCTTTTCCCAAATGTATAAACACTTTAATTAACCTTTCCTTCAACTAGCCTTCCTTCGGCTACTAAATAAGACTTGTAAGGATATTTTATTTTCTTATATAAATCCTTATCGGTGCAGGTAATAATAGTCTGATTATCTCTTATAAAATTAAGAAGTTTATTCTGCCTTTTTATATCAAGTTCTGATAAAATATCATCTAAAAGAAGTATAGGAGTTTCACCTAAAACTTCTTTCATAAATTCAAATTCTGCGAGTTTTAAAGATAAAATTATCGACCTTTGCTGCCCTTGAGAACAGTAAACTTTTGAATCTTTCCCATTTAAGTAAAATTCTAAATCATCTCTTTGAGGACCAATTAAAGTAATTCCTCTTAAAATTTCTTCTTCTCTTAACTTTTTAAATTCTTCTAAATATTTTTTCTCTATTTCTTTTATGTTTACATTAAATTTACTGCTAAACCCGGGTTTATATTTTATTTCTATATTCTCTTTTTTATCGGAAATATAAAAAAGTGCTTTTGTTGCAAGTTCATTTATTCTTTCAATAAAACGAAGCCTGTAAACAGTAATTTTAGATGCTAAGTACGATAATTTTTCATCATAAACGTCAAGTAAAGAAGTATTTACTTCTTTTTGCTTTAATAAATTATTTTTAAGATTAAGTACCTTTTTGTAATCTTTTAATAATTTAAAATATTCGGGTTTTATCTGGGATATATCAGTATCCATAAACCTTCTTCTTTCTTCCGGAGAACCTTTTATAAGGTTTAAATCCTCAGGAGAAAAAATAACGGTACCGAATATTCCGAATAATGCTTTTTTTGAAGGATTAAATATTCCGTTTATCTCTAATTTTTTATTTTTATCTTTATATAAATAAAAATTTGCAGACTGCTCCCTTTTTTGAGATATAAATTCTATTTTGATTTCACTTTCTTCTTTTTCAAACTTTATAAGTTCCTTATCTTTTACTCCGCGATGGGATTTTGAAGAAGAAAATATATATACACTTTCTAAAATATTGGTTTTACCCTGTGCATTTTCTCCGTAAAATATATTTATACCTTCATAAAAATCAATATTTAATTTATCATAATTTCTGAAATTTTTTAATTTTAAATTTTTTAGTATCATTATTCATTTCTAAGTCTTAAAGGTAAGATTAAATAAATAAACTCGTCAGTGTCAACACCTTTTATAACAAGAGGGTTAAGTGATGATGTAAATTCCATTTTAATTTTCTTTGAATCACATGCTCTTAATGCATCAAGTAAGTACTTATGATTAAATCCTATTGTTAAATCCCCGCCTTTTGTTTCACATGAAACAGTATCTTCCGCTTTACCGTTTTTAGTAATTGAAGACATATAAATCTGATTTTCAGATATATCAAATTTTAAAGGACTCTTAACATCAGGAGTTATAATTAATGAACTTCTTATAATTGAATCTATTACATCTTTTGTATCAGCAGTAACTGTTATATCGCTTGATGTAGGAATAATATGTTCATAGTTAAAGAAGTCACCGTCAATTAAATTAGAATACATTATAACATTTCCTAATTTTATATTAACTCTGTTTTTAGTAAAGCAAAGTTCAATATTTCCTTCTTCATCATCTATAATTTTAGATAAGTCATTTAAAGTTTTACCCGGAATTATATATGATTCGGAAATTAAAGTACTTTCTATATTAACTTTTCTGAAAGACAGTCTGTAACCGTCTAAAGATACAACTTTTAAAATATTATCTTTAATATCAAATAATGCACCTGTTAAAGTTATTTTTTTATCATCTGTTCCTATTGAGAAAATAACCTGTCTTATAATATTTTTCATCTTCACTTTATCAACAGAAATTTTAATATCTGAATCTTTATATTCTACAGATGGAAAATCCTGAGGATTAAGTCCGTAAATTTCATATTTCGAAAATCCTAATTCAATATTTGTTTTAAAACTGTCATCAGTAGAAATTGATACTTCTCCATCTGGTAATTTAGATACTATATCATAAAAAATCTTAGCATTTAAAACAACAGATCCTTCATCTGAAACTTCTCCCAAAATATTTGCTTCAATAGCAATTTTTAAATCATTACCAAGAAGTTTAATATTTCCGTCACTTGTTGCTTTAATATATACACCTTCTAAAATAGGAGCAGCTGACTTACTTGATACTGCTTTTAAAACCGTACTTAAATTTTCTAAAAGAGTAATCTTATTACAAGTAAATTTCATTTTTATCAATCCTTCCATATATAAAATAAATAATATACTTTAAATAATATAAAATAAATAATTAAATAATACTATAACTATTATTAGTAGTATAATGTGTTTATTTGTTTAAAAGTAAGTATAACCCTTTATTTATAGTAATTTTTAATGTTTAAAAAGTTTTTTAAAACTTTATTTTTTATTTTTTTATATGTTCAAAATAATATTTTTAAACATATAAGTTTTAGTTTTAAACTGTTCAAATGTTTAAAATTATGTATATAATTATTATAGCATAAATAACATTAAAAATAAAGTAAATTTTGTAATTTTAAGGCAAATTTTTTAGTTTAAATGAGGTTTTTTAAGTTAGTAATGATTTCTTCTATTTCAACCTTAAATTTTTCGTCAGAATTCATTTTTTCCTCTATTTTATTAATAGAATTTAAAACTGTTGAATGATTTTTTCCTCCGAATTTACTTCCTATTTTCGAAAGTGATATATCAAGAACATTTTTTATAACATACATTGCAACCTGACGTATCAAAATTACCTCTGCTTTTCTTGAATTTGCTTTTATAATTTTAGGATCTACATCATAAAATTTACATACTTCATAAATTATAGTATCAATGTTTAAAACTTTATTAGGTTTTTCTTCTTCTATATCTGATATTATTTTATTTAAAAGATCTTTGTTGATTTCTTCATTAGATAGAGTTGAATAAGCAATAATTTTATTTAATACTCCTTCAATTTCCCTGATATTATCTTTTACTTTCTTTGCAATAAGTTCTATGTACTCATCTTCAATATTTAAATTTTCATTTTGTACCTTTTTCTTTAAAATTGCAATTCTTGTTTCATAGTCAGGTTTTTTAATATCCCAGGTAAGACCTCCTTCAAATCTTGAACGAAGCCTGTCATCAAGTTTTGAAATATCTTTAGGTGGGCGGTCAGATGTAATTATAATCTGCTTTTCATACTGGGTTAAATGATTAAATGTATGGAAAAATTCTTCCTGACATCTTTCTTTTCCCCCTATAAACTGAATATCATCTATCATAAGAACATCCAAAGTTCTGTATTTATCCCTGAATTCATTTATAGTATTATCTCTTATACTGTCAACCATATCGTTAACAAACTGTTCAGAGGATATATATAAAATTTTTGAGTTTTTATCTCTTTTTATTATATCATTACCTACTGCCTGCATAAGATGGGTTTTTCCAAGACCTACATCTCCATATAAGAATAAAGGATTATATGCTTTTCCCGGATCTTTTGCAACCGACTGAGCAGCAGCACAGGCAAATCTGTTATTTTCACCTATAACAAAATTTTCAAAAGTGAATTTTTTAAGAAGATTTGATTTTTTGTAAAAAGAATCATCTATCTGTACTGATTCTTCATCTTCTTTTTCTTCCTCATATTCAATTAAATTATCACTTATTTCAACTATTACTTCTTCAATTTCAGGATTAAGTATGATTGCTGCTGATTTTATTAAAGTAAGATACCTTTTTTCTATCATTTCCTTATTAACATCCATAGGAACTGATAAAATAAGTTTATTGTTAATAATTTTATATGGTTTGATTGTTCTTACCCATGTGTTAAAACCAAGAGGAGATATCTGCCTTCCTTCCTCTTCTATCATATCTAAAAGATTATCCCAAAAGTCTATTATATTATTCATTTTATATATTTTTCCTTCCGTGATATTTTTAAACACTAAAAAACCTTTATTTTATAGGGTTTTTACTACTTTTCAACAGAAATTGTTTAAAACTTTAAAAAAATATGTTTAAAACTTAAATCTTTTAACAGTAGTAACTATTCAATTTATCAGTAATCATTATTAATTAAATTACATTTTTTTACAAAATAATTTATTATTTTGGGTATTATGTAAATCAGTTTTTAAAATAATTTAAACAGTTGATTTTAGTGTATTTTTATGAGTTTTCAACAAAAATTGTTCAAAACTCATAAAAAATCAGTTGAAAAGTCAAAGCCTTATATATCAAGGTTTTATAACAATTTTAAAGTTTACATAATATTATTTTAAACGAAACTTTTAATAGTTTTAAAAAGGTTAATATAAAGCCATTTATACATAGTTTAGTATTATTAAATATTATTTAAGTTTATCTATTATGATAAATTTCCTATTCCTTTTTTAAAGAGTTATTTTTGTTATTCCGCCCATATAAGGAACCAAAACATCAGGAATTGTAACAGAACCATCTTCATTCTGATAGTTTTCCAAAATTGCGGCAACAGTTCTTCCTACTGCAACCCCTGAGCCGTTTAAGGTATGGCAATATCTTGCTTTTTTATTAAGTTCATCTTTAAATTTAATGTTTGCTCTTCTTGCCTGGAAATCTTCAAAGTTTGAACATGAAGAAATTTCAACATACTTATTGTATGAAGGCATATATACTTCTATATCGTATTTTTTAGCAGCTGTAAATCCTAAATCGCCTGTAACAATATCAACAACTCTGTAAGGCAATTTTAAAAGTTGAAGAACATATTCAGCGTCTTTAGTTAATTTTTCAAGTTCATAATAAGAATCTTCAGGTTTTGTAAATTTAACAAGTTCAACTTTATTAAACTGATGTTGTCTTATAAGTCCTCTTGTATCTCTTCCTGCACTTCCTGCTTCTGATCTGAAACATGCTGAATATGCTGCATGTTTAATAGGAAGCATATTTCCATCTAAAATTTCATCTCTGTATAAATTTGTAACAGGAACTTCAGCTGTAGGAATTAAGAAATAATCATCATTTGAAATTTTAAATACATCTTCTTCAAATTTAGGTAACTGACCTGTTCCTGTAAGTGATGCACGGTTTACCATATAAGGAGGGAATATTTCAGTATATCCGTTATCAGAATGAGTGTCTAAATAAAAGTTTATAACTGCTCTTTCTAAACGGGATCCTAATCCTTTATAAAATGTAAATCTTGAACCTGTAACTTTTGCTGCTCTTTCAGGATCTAATATATTTAAATCTTTACCGATATCCCAGTGTGCTTTAGGTTCAAAATTAAATTCTCTTATCTCTCCCCATTTTCTAACTTCCTTGTTATCTTCTTCATTTAAAGATACAGGCGCAGTTTCATTAGGAATGTTTGGAATTCTAAGTAAATTAAATTTTAATTCTTCATCTATTTCATTAAGGGAAGAATCCATTTCTTTAATTTTTTCAGAAAGTTCTTTCATTTCATTTAAAATAGAAGAAACATCTTTTCCTTCTTTTTTAAGTTTAGGAATTTCTTTTGAAACAACATTTTGTTTATTTTTAAGTCCTTCAACTAAAAAAGTAATATCTCTTCTTTTTAAATCAAGTTCATAAATCTTATTTACTTCATTTGTAACATCATTACCTTTTTTTGCTACTAACTTTATAACTTTATCTTTATCTTCTCTTATAAGTCTTAAATCTAACATAAAATTTCCTCCAAAAAAATCATATATCTCTAAAACGCCCAAAATTTAGTTTTATTAAGTTTTTAATGTTTTTAATATCTTTTATCAAAATTTTAAAATAAATTAAGCAGAATTTAATTTTAAAGGTAAAATTTTTTTCCAATTATTTCAAAATTTTCAAAATTCTGTCTAAATCGTCATTTCCATAATATTCTATTTTAATTTCACCTTTTTTTTGCCCGTGTTTAATAGTAACTTTGGTTGAAAATGATTTTGATAAACTTTCTGCAATTGATTTTATTTCAACATCAATTTGAGAATTAGTTTTCTTTTTCTTTGCTTTTTCATTATTTAAATTTTTAACTAAACTTTCAACCTGTCTTACATTTAAACCTTCTTTTATAATTCTTTTTGCAGTTTCTATTTTTAATTTATCACTGTCTATTGATAATAACGCTCTTGCGTGACCTTGTGAAATTTCTCCTGAAATAACATATTTTATTATTTCATCAGGAAGATTTAATATTCTTAAACTGTTAGTGATTGCAGAACGACTTTTTCCTACCCTTTTTGATATTTCTTCCTGAGTCATTGAAAATCCGTCAATTAAAGATTTATAACCTTTTGCTTCTTCAATAGGGTTTAAATCCTCTCTTTGTAAGTTTTCAATCAAAGCAACTTCTGCTGCTTCCTTTTCTTCATAGTTTTTAATTATTGCGGGAATTTTTTTAAGACCTGCCGCTTTTGCTGCTCTCCATCTTCTTTCCCCTGCAATTATCATATATCTTCCCGATTCTTTTTTAGTAACAATTATAGGAAGAATAACGCCAATCTCAGAAATTGAACTTGTAAGTGCGTCTAACTTTTCTTTATCAAAGGCTTTTCTCGGTTGTTCCTTGTTAGGCTCAACATCTATTATATTAAGATGAAAAACAACATTTTCATCTACTTTTGACGGAGTCTGGGAAATCATAGTGGATAAGCCTTTAGCAAGACCTCTTCTTTCTGCCATATATATAATCATCCCTTTCTATCTGTAATATAATGTTTATAATATGTTGTTTTATCGGAACGACACACAGGTCGTTCCCTACGTGCGGTCTTAAGATTTTTAACATCCCTTTTATTTATTGTTTTTAATTACTTCCTTTGCTAAATTCGTATAACTTTCGGAACCCTTGCAGTATTTATCATAATATATTATAGGCTGACCATAACTCGGTGCTTCGCCAAGTCTTGTGTTTCTTGGGATTGCAGTTTTAAATACTTTTTTAGGAAAACAGTTTTTAACATCATCTGCAACAAGTATTGAAAGATTTGTTCTTTGGTCAAACATTGTAAGTAATATTCCTTCGATTTCTATGTAAGGATTAACCGATTCTTTAATTACTTTAATATTTGAGGTTAAATCAGCAACCCCTTCCAATGCAAAGTATTCACACTGAATAGGAATTAAAACACTGTCAGTTGCACAAAACGCATTAAGAGTTATATAATTAAGTGACGGAGGACAGTCAATTAAAATAAAATCATATTTATCCTTAACTTCCTTTAATGCCTCTTTTAAAATAAACTCTTTGTTTTCCTCTTTATCTATAAGAAGTTCAGCACCAAGTAAATCCATATTACAAGGGCATAAACTTACGTTTTTATAATCAGTTTTTATAATACATTCTTCTATACTGACTTTTTCAATAAGAACACTGTATAAAGTTAAATCACATTTATTTTTATCAATACCAAAACCACTTGTGGAATTACCCTGAGGGTCAGCATCTATTATAAGAACTTTTTTATTAAGACTTCCTAAACAAGCGCCTAAATTGACGGTAGTTGTAGTTTTTCCTACCCCGCCTTTCTGGTTGGCGATTGATATAATTTTACCCATTTTTTCACCACTTTTCTACAAAATATATATACATTTATTTTAACACATATTCTTTTAAAAATAAAGCATTATTTTTATTTTTTTATATCTTAAGCTGGTTTGTATACTAAAATGTTTCACGTGAAACATAAAACTTTTAAAGTGATGAAAAACTTAAGAAAAAAGCACCATCAAGCCGTCTTTAAAAAACGACAAAATGATACTTTTTTCCTGGGTTTTTCAAGAGAAAAATATAAAAACTTCAGAAATGTGATTTTTTATCGGAACGACACATAGGTCGTTCCCTACTAAATCGGTCTGGGGGTTTTATCTTTCTCTTTAAGTTGATGTATTTGTGAGGTCATTTATATTATTGTCAAAGTAAAAAAATATTATACTTTTTAATTAAAAAAATATTGATATAGATTATAATATGTTATATAATAAATACAGGTAAGGCTGAAAACAGTGTAAAAACTGGGCGGTTATGCCATCATCTCTTTTAAAGGAGGTGATTGCTATGGATAGTGAATACATAATATCATATATGATTATTCTATTACTTTTGGTAATTTCCATAAAAAAATAACCCCCACTCCGCTAAAAGTCAGGGTTATTTCTTAATCTGAATCTTCTGGCATAACCGTTTGAAGTCTTGCCTTTTTCTATATTCATTATAAACAGTAAAATATATTTTGTCAACTATTATTATAAAAATATACAAATAATAAATATGTTTTTCTTTACAAAAGGCTTTAAAACCTTTATAATTAAATAAAGTATATTAATTGAGGTTTATAATGATAAGAAAAAAATGGGTATCTGATAACAGCAATACTGAAAAAATAAAAGAACTTACTGAAAAATTAAATATTGATGAAAGTATAATAAGGATACTCGTACAAAGAGGGATTGACAGTCCTTTTTTAATAGAAGATTTTTTAAATCCTTCCCTCGATAATCTTTATGATCCTTTTTTACTGAATGATATGGATAAAGCAGTAGAAAGGATTAATACTGCAATAAAGAACGAGGAAAAAATATATATATACGGAGATTATGATGTTGACGGAGTTACCGCATCGTCTATTATATATATATCTTTAAAGAGTATATATAAAGATGTGCATATATATATTCCTGAGAGAGAAAATGAGGGATACGGGCTTAATAATAAAGCGATAGATAAAATTTATAAAAACAACGGAAATCTTATTATTACAGTTGATTGTGGAATATCTTCACATTCTGAGGCGGAGTACGCGAAAGAACTTGGAATAGATATGATTATTACCGATCATCATACCTGCCCAGAAACTCTTCCTTATGCAGTTGCAGTTATTAATCCCAAAAGAAAGGATTCCACCTATCCTTTTTCGGAACTTTGCGGTGCAGGTGTTTCTTTAAAATTATGTACTGCTCTTAATCTCTTGACAGAAAAAATAATTGCAATATGTGCAATAGGAACCATTTCAGATATAGTACCTCTTGTTTCGGAAAACCGAATTATAACTCATTTTGGTATTAAATATTTAAGGCATGGGATACTCGAAAACATAAATATTCTTTGTGAAATTTTAGGCAGTTCACATAAAAACATTTCTTCAACTATGGTAGGTTTTACTATTGCACCGAGAATAAATGCAGCAGGCAGAATGGCTACTGCAAAAGAGGCTGTTGAGTTTTTTATATCGGAAGATGTAAAAAGGATAAAAGAACTTTCTTTATATCTTGATAATCTTAACTTAAAAAGGCAGGAATGTGAGAAAAAAATATTAAATGAAGCAAAAGAGAAAATAGAAAAAAGCAGGGAATATGAAAATAATATTATGGTTGTAGCAGGCAAAGGATGGCATGAAGGCGTTTTAGGTATTGTTGCATCAAGGATTACCGAAGAATATTATAAACCCTGTATTATGATTTCTCTTAATGAAAATGAGGCAAAAGGTTCATCAAGAAGCGTTAAGGGGTATAATATATATGAGGGACTTTTTCAAGTTTCCGACCTTTTAATTAAATTCGGAGGGCATTCTCTTGCGGCAGGGCTTAGCATAAAGGAAGAAAATATTGATATTTTAAGGGAAAGAATAAACGAAAATGCAAAAGATATTTTTGAAAAAAACGATATATCCCCTTATATTAAAATAGATGCTGATCTTAAAGAACATAATATTAATTTTAAATATATTGAAGATTTGAAAAAATTAGAGCCTTTCGGTATGGGAAATCCGCAACCTTTATTTTTAATAAAAGATGCCATAGTAAAAGATTCCTACTCGTTTTCTATGGGTAAGCATATGCGTCTTGATATTTTAAAAGAGAATATAGCCATAGAGGCTGTAGGGTTTGGTATGGGTAGTTATGCAAATTCTTTAAACAAGGGTATGAAAATTCATATTCTGTGTTTTATTGATATAAATGAATTTATGGGAAATAAAAAAATCCAGGCGAAAATTAAAGATATAAGAATTTCTAATTAAAAGTAAAAACAGAGTGTGTAAATTATGGAAGATATTTTATTTTTAAAACTTATTGAAAAAATGGAAAAAGTAAATAAAAAGGTAAACAAGGAGTTTATTAAAAAAGCATTCTTTTTTGCCAAAGAATCTCACGAAGGTCAGTTCAGGGTTTCGGGAGAGCCTTATTATGAGCATCCTGTATCAGTTGCTATGATTTTAGTTGATTTAGGTATGGACGATGTTACGGTTGCCTCTGCCCTTTTGCATGATGTTTTGGAGGATACCGAAGTTACTCACGAAGAAATGGAGAAAAAGTTTGGCAAAGAGGTTGTGGAACTTGTTGAAGGTGTAACAAAACTTGGTAAAATTCCTTATTCTTCCAAAGAGGAACAGCAAATCGAGAATTTAAGAAAAATGTTTCTTGCTATGGCAAAGGATATAAGGGTTATTATTATAAAACTTGCAGACCGTCTTCATAATTTAAGAACTATGAAAAGTATGCCCGATGAAAAAAGGCGCGAAAAGGCACTTGAAACTATGGAGATTTATGCTCCCCTTGCCCACCGTCTTGGTATTTACAGTATAAAATGGGAAATAGAAGATATTTCTTTAATGTATCTTGATCCTGTTGCATATAAGGAAATTTCTTCCCAGATTGCACAAAAAAGAGAAGAACGTTTAGTTGCACTCGATGAAATAAAACAAAATATAAAAGAAAAAATAGAAGAACTCGGAATAAAAGCAACTATTGACGGACGTGTTAAACATTTTTACAGTATTTACAGAAAAATGTACTCTAAAAATATAACAATGGATTCTATATACGACCTGTTTGCAATTCGTGTTATAGTTGACCAGATCCCTGACTGTTACAGTGTTTTAGGTGTTGCGCATGAACTTTATAAGCCAATGCCCGGAAGGTTTAAGGACTATATTTCCATGCCTAAAAAGAATATGTATCAGTCCTTACATTCTACACTTATAAGTTCTAACGGAACGCCTTTTGAAATTCAGATAAGAACTTATGATATGCATAAAACAGCAGAATACGGGGTTGCTGCCCACTGGAAGTATAAAGAGGGAAAAGAATCGGCAAGTGATCTTGATAATAAACTGACATGGGTTAGGCAGCTTTTAGAGATAGAAAAAGATAATGATAACCCAAAAGAGTTTATAAGCAACTTAAAAATAGATTTATTTTCTGATGAAGTTTTTGTTTTCACACCTAAGGGAGATGTTGTTTCTCTGCCTTCAGGCTCTACGGCAATTGACTTTGCATTTGCTATCCACTCCCAGATTGGCTGGAAGATGGTAGGAGCAAAAGTAAACGGAAAAATCATACAACTTGAAACGCCATTAAAAAACGGTGATGTGGTTGACATAATAACATCAAGTCATACTATGGGGCCAAGCAACGACTGGCTTAAGATTGCCAAAACAAGTCAGGCAAGAAATAAGATAAATGCCTGGTTTAAAAAGGAAAACAGGGAAGAAAATGTAGGGAAAGGAAAAGACCTTTTAGAAAAAGAATTCAAGAAAGTAAATCTTGATGTCAGTGAATTTTCAAATCCCGAACTGCAGGGCTTTGTTCTTAAAAAATTCTCTTTTAACCATATTGACGATTTTTATGCAACTCTTGGTTTTGGAAGAATTTCCGTAGAAAAGGTTATGAACAGGGTAAAAGACTATTACGGGAAGAAAAATGTTGAGTTTGATATTGAAAATATTGTTTCAAAACCTCAGAAGAGTAAAAATAAAAACAATTCGGGAATTATTGTAAAAGGAATTGACAACTGTCTTATTAAATTTGCAAAATGCTGCAGTCCTGTTCCCGGCGATGAGATTATAGGTTATATAACAAGAGGGCGTGGAGTGTCTATCCACAGATGCGACTGTTCAAGTATATTTAATATTGAAAAAACTG
This sequence comes from Oscillospiraceae bacterium, assembly GCA_015068525.1. Lineage (NCBI taxonomy): Bacteria > Bacillati > Bacillota > Clostridia > Eubacteriales > Oscillospiraceae > Oscillospiraceae bacterium. The sequence continues at coordinate 76,361 of SVKJ01000002.1, forward strand.
ATGGTGATAGAAGCAGACTTATAGAGGTTAGCTGGGCAGAAACAAATAAAGGAAATTATAACGCAGAACTTCTTATTACCGCAAATGACAGAACAGGATTACTTGTTGATATCACACTTGCACTTAATGAACTTAAAATTCCTTTAAGAGCATTAAATGCTAAAACAACAAAGAATATGTTATGTTTAATAAATATCACTTTAGAGATTGATTCTTATGAAAAACTTTCAAAAGCAATAACAAGAATTAAAGGTATAAAAGAAGTAATAGGAGTTTCGAGGACGAATAAATGAAATTAGTAATACAACGAGTTAAAGAATCGGAAGTTAAAATAGACGGGGTTGTAAAAGGAAAGATTGGAAAAGGATTAAATATTCTTTTGGGCGTTGCCCCTGATGATGATTTTTCCGATATTAAAAAATCGGTTGACAAATGTGTCAATTTAAGAATATTTGAAGATGATGCAGGAAAAATGAACTTATCTTTACTTGATGTTAAAGGGGATATACTTGTTATTTCCCAGTTTACTTTATATGCCGATATTAGAAAAGGAAGGCGCCCGTCTTTTACAGGTGCGGCACTTCCTGATTATGCTAAAAAAATATATGAGAAATTTATAAAATATATTAAAGAAGTAACAGGCTTAAAAGTTGAAACGGGCGAATTTGGCGCCGATATGAAAGTAAGTATCTTAAATGACGGACCTGTTACAATAATATTGGACTCGAAAGAATTGGCTTAAGGGATGTTAAAATTATATATAATCAAAAAAAGAGAGGTTGCATATTTTAGATGCAACTTTTTTTGTGAAGTTTTGAACTAATGTTCAAAGTGAAGTTGCTTACGCAGTGAAGTTTTTGATACTCAAAAGTGAAGTTAAGTTTGCCACTCCGACGGCTAGGCGAAACTTCACTTACGAAGTAAACTTCACTATCAAAGATAACTTCACTTGCCTGTCAAGGCAAACTTAGTTGATTTCATCTTTGATGAAATCATTATATAGGGAGAATAATGTGAAATATGCAGAAAATATGTTAAATATTCCGATACTTGCATTGACAATGCACATATTTTGTGGTACAATGTATATACTATAATAGGGAGGTAATAAATTATGGCAACTGTAAATATGAGTATTCGCATGGATGCCGAATTAAAAAAACAAGCAGATGCGATGCTTTCCGATATGGGACTTAATATGACAACAGCTATGAATATGTTTCTAAGGCAAGTTGTCAGACAGGGTAGAATACCTTTTGAAATCGCGACAGATATCCCAAATGCAGAAACGATAGCAGCAATTAAAGAAATGGATGATATGTTAAGTGGAAAGATACCGGCTAAACGATATTCTAACATAAAAGAACTTTTTGAGGATTTGGAATCATGAAGTATCAAATAGAAATGTCAACCCGGTTCAAAAAAGATTATAAACTGGCTCAAAAGCGAGGTTATAATATGAACTTGTTAAAAGAAGTTATTGATATTTTGGCTAATGGGGAGCAACTTCCCCAAAAATATCTTGATCATCCACTCTCAGGAGATTATAGGGGTTCAAGAGAGTGCCATATTGAACCTGACTGGCTTTTGATTTATAGAATAGAGAAGGATTTGCTTGTTTTGGGTTTAACTCGAACAGGAACTCATAGTGATTTGTTTTAACGATAAAACCGATGTAGTATAAATCTACATCGGTTTTATTAAATTTTTTGTCCCTAACTTGACAAAATCATAAAGTTTGATATGTAAGGGACAAAATTTTATCCTAATTTGATGCTTGGTTTGTTTCACCTTTTGCATCGGCATATCCCATATCGCTTTGAACTTTAGTAAGAGTATCACTTATTCTCATCTATAATATATCCACCACGTGCATCAAATTGACTTGCAAATTTATGAATTTGTAGTTTGTAGGTTGATGGCATTGTTCCGGTTTCCCTTTTAAATACTGCCGAAAAATAATTAGGGCTTGAAAAAGAAAGTTTTTCACTGATTTCATTCAGGTTGAGTCCATCTTTCATCATTGATATAGATTTTGTGATTTTCATTCTGTTGAATTGTTGCATAACACCGCATCCGCAGTATGTATGAAATAGTTTTTGAATATTGCTTCTGCCCATATGACTCATCAGAGCTATATCTTCTACAGTTAGGTTTTCATATATATGTTCATTAAGGAGTTTCACGATTTGTTTATAGCTTTCTATTCCTGATGATAACTTCGTATGTGAATCTTTTGATTTTATTGGAGATAGTTCCTTTGCCATGGTTAATAAAAAGTGGTTGAATTTAGCAAATAAAATCAGTTCATTTAGTTCCCTTTCTGTAGTGTCATTACTCTCTTTTGGAGAAATATCACCTTGACTTACTGAAAAAGTACTATATATTTGATTATACGTGTCCATCAGCATTTCGTGTTGAGCTTGCGTGAATTTAAATAACCCGTCACCAAGATTGTCTATAATATTGCCATCGTATTTAAAAGATATTATCAAAATTTTAGACATCTCATTTTGAATATACAGTTTATGGAATTCCATTGGTTTATGAAATATTACATTACCGCCGGATAAAAAGTAAACCTTACTATTTTCGGTTATAGTGGCACTTCCGCTTATCACATAAACCATTTCCCAAAAATCGTGCATTTCACCCGGAAAGTCAAATTGCTCATCTATGTCTCGAATAAACGCTGTATTAATGGAACTTACATTGAATTGTTTTTGTGGAACATAAACATTTTTGTACATCCTGTAACCTCCTTTGCAGTGTAATTAATTGTATCATATTGTTGTTTGTTTGTAAATTATAAATATACAACAAATAATAAAAGAACAATATTTGTTTTGTGGACAATTTCATAAGTTTTTTCCATTATGTTGCATTGTTTGTGAATTTGATATATGGTATTATGTAATAAACATAAAATTAGGTAACAAATAAGGAGATGATTAAATGACAATTGATGTAATTTTGATTGGGGCAGGATGTCGTGGTACTATATACACCGATATTATGGCGGATATGCCTGAAAAATATAATGTTGTAGGTGTGGCAGAGCCAATCGAAAGTCGTAGGGAATATATAAAAAGCAAACACAATATTCCTGACGAAATGTGTTGTGCTGATTGGCGTGAGCTTTTAGCGAAAGAGAAAAAGGCTGGTCTTGCAGTAATAGCAACCATGGATAAAGATCATTTTGGGCCTGTAATGGAGGCTATTTCTCAGGGGTATGACTTGCTTTTGGAAAAACCCATTACGCCAAATCCTAAAGAGTGCAAAATGATTGCTGATGTCGCTGAAAAAAAAGGCGTTAAGGTTGTAATTTGCACCGTTTTAAGATATACCACCTTGTTTGGAAAATTAAAAAGTATTATTGACAGTGGCGCAATCGGCAAAATTATGTCTGTAAATCACGAGGAATGTGTCGGAAATGTTCACCAGAGCCATAGCTTTGTAAGGGGTAACTGGGGTAATGAAGATAGAAGTTCATGTATGCTTCTTCAAAAGTCTTGCCATGATATAGACCTTTTGCAGTGGCTTATAGGCAAAAAGTGTAAAAGTGTGCAGTCGTTTGGTTCATGTTCTTATTTTGTACGTGAAAATGCACCTGAAAATAGTCCGGAATACTGTATAGAAGGTTGCCCTGTGGGCGATAGTTGTCCTTATAATGCTGTAAAATTGTATCTTGACGATAAAGAAAATTCATGGTTTAGAACAGCTTCCACAAGAGAAGCAAACCCCGATGATGAAATGGTTAAAAAAGCTATTTCAACAACGCAGTATGGAAAATGTGTTTATAAATGTGATAATAATGTTGTTGATCACCAAACAGTAAATATGCTTTTTGAAGATGATATCACAGTTACTTTTACTATGAGTGCATTCACAAAAGGCGGAAGATTTATTCATATTATGGGAACAAAAGGTGAAATAAGAGCAGCAATTGCAGATAATGATCCTATTCAAATATACAATTTTGAAACAAAAGAAACAACACTGATTCCGCAGGAAGGCACAGATGGAATTGCCGGTGGGCATGGCGGTGGCGACCAGGGAATCATAGTTGACCTTTACGATTATCTCGTTGGTACATATAAAGGCGTTTCGATTCCTGAAATCAGAGAATCTGCAACTAATCATTTAACAGTTTTTGCAGCAGAAAAATCAAGAAAAGAAAATATTGTTGTAAATGTAGATGAATTTTTAAAAACTATATAGCTTAGTAAGTACCCAATTGGTTTAAATAACGGATACATTTCCACTAAAGAAGCATTTCATCCAAACAGTATCTTATATGAAGCAGCACTTTGCAACCATATAATAACCTCATAGAAACGAAAATTTTCAGGGAAGAGTGAATAAGTAAAAAGAAAAATCGGCAAAAGTTTTAATACTTTTGCCGATTTTGGTACAGGCGACAGGAATTGAACCTGCACGGTTTCCCACTGGAACCTAAATCCAGCGCGTCTGCCAGTTCCGCCACGCCTGCATACTTATAAAAATACAAAATTAATTGTCAACTGACTCTTACTATTATACTATATATTTTAAAAAAGTCAAGAGTTTTTATAAAATTTTATTATGACTATTTATTTGACAAGTAACAATGCTTTTGATACAAATACTTTTTTTTAAAAAAACTTACAATTAATTATCTCATTTACAAATATTAAAGTATATGTTACAATAAAAAAGAGGTGTATTTTATGAAAAAAATTACCAATTGCGAATGTTGTAATAATTACATATATGACGATTACTATGATTGTTACACCTGCGATGTGAATTTAGACGAGGACGAAATGTATAAATTTATGTCAGGCTCTTTTGACTCATGTCCGTATTTTCAGAGTAATGACGAATATGAAATAGTAAGACGGCAGAATTAACCGTCACAAAGTAGGGAACGACCTATGTGTCGTTCCGGTAACAAGAAAGGAACGGATGAAAATATGAAAAATAAAAGAACAGTAAGTTTACTGCTTGTTATTGCTATTATACTGGGTAATATTTCCTTTGTTGCCCTTGCAAGCAGTGCAGGACTATTTAATTTCAAAAAGGTGAATACAAGTCGTATAAACGGTCAGTTTTATGATGTAAAAAAGGATGACTGGTTTTATCCGTATGTTACTTATGCTTATGAATATGATTTGGTAAAAGGAACAGGGGCAGGTGCTTTTAACCCTTACGGAGAGATTACAGTTGCCGAAACGATTGCATTAGCATCAAGAATTCACAGCATATATCATAATGCAAGATCTGATTTTGCATATTCATCACCGTGGTACCGTTCTTATGTAGGGTATGCACTTGATAGCAATATAATTGCAAACGAATACAGTAATTATGATGCTAAGTTAACAAGGGCAGAGTTTGCATCAATACTTAGTAAAGCACTCCCCGACTCTGAATTTAATAAGATTAATAATATATCTTTAGGCTCACTTCCCGATGTTCCAAGATACACTGAATTTGCTTATGATATATATAAACTTTATAATGCAGGAATACTTACAGGTAATGATAATTATGGTACATTTGCACCGCAAAGCACAATTCAAAGATGTGAAGTTTCAACCATACTCGCAAGAATGATAGATATAACTTTAAGAAGAAAAGTAAATCTTGAAGTAATGTCCGGCGATAATTCATTTAAGAAAAAACTTACGGCAGAAGAAATTTCAAATATGTGTTCCTCTTCGGTTTTCTATGTAGAAATATATGGATTTAACGGAAGACCTACAAGTAGTGGAAGTGGATTTTTTATCTCAGAAGACGGGCTTGCCGTAACTAATTTTCATGTTGTTGCAAACAGTAGTTATCTGGAAATTATGACTACTGACGGAAAGGTTTATAACGATATTAAAATTATCGACTATGACCGCGAAAATGACCTTGCACTTATAAAAGTTGAGGGCAGAAATTTTAATTATCTTGACTGGGACAGTAATTTTAATGTAAAACAGGGGCAGACGGTTTATGCTATCGGAAGTCCTGAAGGGTTATCCAACACTTTGTCACAAGGCATTATATCAAACCCTGTAAGAAAAGTTAATGGTATAGATTGTATACAGATTTCGGTACCTATAAATCACGGAAGCAGTGGTGGTGCCCTTATTAATGAGTACGGAGATGTCATAGGTGTAACGACTTCAGGGCTTGACACAGGAGGCGATTTGAATTTTGCAGTCCCTGTGCATTTTATAGAAAATTTAGATATGACATCCGAAGAAGATTATGTAGTATGGGACGAAGAGTATTATTCGGGATTTAACAGAGTGCTTGATTTTGAACATTTTTCGGGGATGACTCTTATTGACTATTTTGGTACTGATATATCACATATCGAAGTATACAGTTTAGAAGATTTTTATGACGCCGGCCCTTATAAAGCAGAGGATAATTTTTCAAATACATTCTATTATTATACCAAAGCATTAGAAGTCAACGGAATGTATGAAGTAACTAATAATGAAAATAAAATAAAATACAACTCATACGAAGAAAGTGTGCAGATTGATTTTGATTATGAAAAAGGCAGTATAACTGTATCGGCTATGAAGATACCCGAATATTATGATATGGCATCCCTTGTTATTGATTTTGGATGGTATAGCGGTATTCCTTTAAAGAGCGGGCCTTATTATATAGGGGAAAATGTGCCGTATATATACAAATGGAGCAATTATTATTCTTATGAAGATATTATGAAAATTATTGCTATGTACGGCACAATGCTTATAGGCGAAGGTTTTGAATTTATTCCAAACGAAAAAGAGGATGGAACGATAGAATTTCTTTTTAATAACAGTATATATATTGTACGATTAATTGTTAATGAAGAAAATGTTTCGGTTTATATTAAATATGCTTAAAAAATATACTTTAACCTGTTTTAATAATTTTTCCTGCACGGCAGATAAGTGCAGTGATAATTGCTGTATAGGCTGGGATGTGGAACTTGATAAGAAAACTTTGGATTTTTATTCTTTTTTCCCCTCCCCGCTTAAGCAAAACATAGATTTTAAAAATTCAAAAGTTAAAATGAGAAAAGACGGAAGATGTCCGTTTTTAAATAAAGATAACCTTTGCGATATTATAATAAATTACGGGTATGAAAATATATCCTATATTTGTAAGAACCATCCGAAGTTTTTTAATGAGTTTGATACTCATATTGAATTTGGATACGGTCTTTGTTGTGAAGAGGCAGTAAGGCTTTTATTTAAAAATGATGTTTCTTTAGAAGTATCAGAAAGTGATAACGGTTATTTTAAATTAAGAGATAAACTTTTTGAAATTATAAAAGATGTTAGCCTTGATTTAAGAGAGAAATGTGCAAATTATCTTGATTTAATATGCGAGGCGGAAGACTATTTATTTTTTAACGGGGATAAAAGCATTTCTTCCTTTTTAGATAATTTTACTTTTTCAAAGAATAAATTTAAAAAAAGAGATATTAAAAGTTTTTTAGAGATAATAAGAGAAACTGAACCGATAAATGATTTATGGATAAATGCTATTAATAAGGTTATAAAAAATCATAAAGAAATTTCGGAAAATACGAAAAAAATAATTGACTTAAATAAAAAAAGATACGAAAAACTTTTATATTATTATACTTTCAGATACTTACTTAAAGATAGTAAAAACCCTGAAATTATAGAAAAAGGAAAGTTTATTATAACACTCGTTCTACTCAATGTGTTTTTTGATACCCTTACCTTTTTAGAAAATAAAAATGATTTTAATAAAAATACAGTTTTAATATCAAAACAACTGGAATATTCCCCTTATAACCTTAGGTTTATGTATGATAAAACAAACTCTGAAGAGTTAGGTTATGAAGAAATTATAAATTATATTTAACTAAGAATGAAAGAAAGCAAAATCATACCATACGGTGATTTTGCTTTTTTATATTATTTGTTAAAAACTGCGTAAGCAATACCACTGGCGAAGCCAATATCACTCGCCTTTAGTCCGTACGGACAATATAACCGTCAGACTAAGGTTTGGGCCTTAGTCTAACTCTAAAACTCCGTCATATAACATCTTATATCTGCCGTTAAGTTTAATTAATTCTTCATGAGTTCCTTTTTCTATGATTTCCCCTTTTTCCATAACCATTATAACATCAGAATTCCTTACTGTTGAAAGTCTGTGGGCTATAACAAAGGTGGTTTTGCCTTTCATAAGTTTTAAAAGTCCTTTATCAATAAGGCTTTCGGTCATAGTGTCAACCGAACTTGTTGCCTCATCAAAAATTAAAATCGGCGCATTTGAAATGGCGGCTCTTGCAATATTTAAAAGTTGCCTTTGCCCCTGAGAAAGATTTGCTCCGTCACCCTCAATTACTGTGTCATATCCGTTTGGAAGTTTGGTTATAAAACTGTGTGCACTTGCAAGACGCGCAGCATTATAAACTTCTTCGTCAGTTGCATCAAGACGTCCGTATCTTATATTTTCTCTGACCGTTCCTGTAAAAAGATGAGTATCCTGAAGAACTATTGCAATTGCTTTTCTTAATTCATCTTTCTTAATTTTTTTAATATCTATTCCATCAATCAGAATTTTACCTTCAGTAATATCATAAAATCTTGTTATAAGGTTTGTAACAGTAGTTTTACCTGCCCCTGTCGAGCCGACAAAAGCAATCTTCTGACCGCTTTTTGCCTCAAGACTTACATTTTTTAACACCTGTTTTTCTAAAACATAAGAAAAGTTGACATCAATAAAAGAAACATTTCCTTTTACCTCTTTTTTATCATTTTGCGATACCCAGAAAAACTTATCGTCTTCCTTAGATAGTGAGTACGCATCGTCGCAATCCGTAATTTCTTCCGCCTCGTCAAAAACATCGCAAATTCTTTCAGTACCTGCAACTGCAGTTATAATCGCATTAAACTGACTGGATGCTTCATTTATCGGTTTGCCAAACTGCCTTGCAAGTTGCAAAAACACAACAAACGCACCTATGCTTAAGTATCCTGCCACTGCAAAAAGTCCGCCTATCATTGCTATCAAAGAATAATTTATATTATTAAGGTTTGACATTATAGGCATCATTGAGCCTGCATAAGATTGTGCAGATATGGCAGAATTTCTTAATTTATCATTTAATATTTTAAATTCTTCCTTTGCGTTATTCTCATAGCAGAAAACTTTAACGACTTTCTGACCAGTAATTGTTTCCTCAATGTATCCGTTAACTTCCCCCAGATGTTTTTGCTGCATTTTAAAATATTTTGAACCCTTTTTCATTATCGTTCTTGAAGTAAACATAAGAACAGGTGCAATAAGCAGAGTAACCAGAGTTAAAAGTGCATTTTTTGAAAGCATCATAATAATAATTCCGATAAGGGTTATTGCACTTGAAAAAAGCGAAGTAAGAGAATTATTGAGTGCATCATTTAATGTATCAACGTCATTGGTAAAACGGCTCATAATTTCCCCGTTTGTATGAGTATCGTAATACCGAACACTAAGTGTCTGCAAATGGTTAAATAAATCTTCTCTTAAATCTCTTATTGTGCTTTGAGAAACTTTAATCATAATTCTACTTTGAAAATACTGTGCAAAAACAGACACAAGGTATATAAGAAGAAGAGTACAAACACCACTAAAAAGCCCTGATAATCTTTCCTGTACCGTTAAAGAAAGTTCCATATCAAGAAAATTATCTATAATAGGCTGTAAATATGAGGTTGCATTTAAAGTAGCAATTATATTTACAAAAACAAGTATAAACGCAAAAATCATTAAGAATTTATTTTTCTTTAAATATTTCCACAAAAATTTAACTGCTCTTTTAAAATCTTTGGGCTTATTTATAACCATATTAGGACCTCGTCCCGGACCTCCTCCCGAACGCTTTAAACCCATTGGACCTGCCATAACTTACTCACCTCTTCCCTGCTGCGATATATAAATTTCTCTGTAAGTTTCATTTTTTTCAATCAGTTCATCATGCGTACCTATCGCCTCAATTGTACCGTCAGACAAAACGATTATTTTATCTGCATCTTTTACAGAACTTATTCTCTGGGCAATAATAAAGGTTGTAGTATCTTTTAAAACTGTGCCGAATGCTTCCCTGATATTTCTTTCAGTCGCAGTGTCAACAGCACTTGTAGAATCGTCTAAAATGAGAATTGCAGGTTTTTTAAGCATTGCTCTTGCAATACAAAGCCTTTGCTTCTGCCCTCCCGATAAATTCACTCCGCCCTGTTCTACAAATGTGTTGTATCCATCGGGAAAAGACATTATAAATTCGTGAGCCTGTGCAGTTTTTGCAAAAAATTCTATATCCTCTTTCGTTGCTTCAGGGTTACCCCATTTTAAGTTATCCGAAATTGTTCCGCTAAAGAGAGTGTTCTTCTGAAGAACGACACCGATATTATTTCTCAAACTTTCTATTTCATAGTCTTTTACATTTATCCCGTCAATAAGAATTTCTCCTTTTGTCACATCGTAAAGTCTTGGGATAAGCTGAACAAGAGAAGTTTTGCCGCTGCCCGTTCCTCCGACTATAGCAACAACATCTCCTTTTTTAACAAAAAAAGATATATCTTTTAATACATATTCTTTTTGATTTAAAAAATATTTAAAAGAAACATTTTTAAATTCAACATTTCCGTTTAATTTCACATTTTTATAAGGATTCTTAGGATTTTGAAGAGTTGACTTAGTATCAAAAATTTCTGCAACTCTTTTAAATGATGCACTCGCTCTTGTTATATTTATAAACATCATAGAGAACATCATAAGAGAAAATAAAATATGATTGATATAGTTAAGATATGCTGAAAGTTCTGCAACAGTCATTTTAAAATTTATTATCTGATTTCCTGAAAACCATACAACTAAAACTGTTGTAATATTCATAAGAAGTGACATTACGGGCATATTTAAAATAACAAGGTACATTGCTTTTAGCGAAGTTTCGTTAAGATGCCTGTTTGCACTTTTAAACTTTTCCTTTTCGTCCTCCTGCCTTACAAACGATTTAACAACTCTTACATTCATAAGATTTTCTCTGATTGTTCCGTTAAGTCTGTCAATCGCTTTTTGCATTTTTGAAAAAAGCGGTGTTGATTTAAAAATTATAAGCAGTAAGGCTGTTGAAAGTATAGGAATTATAAATGCAAATATCAAAGATATTTTTGCATTTAGAGTAAGTGCCATACAAATTGCAAAAATAAACATAAGAGGTGCTCTTACTACTATTCTCATTCCCATTGTAACAGTATGCTGCATCTGATGAACATCATTTGTCATCCTTGTAACAAGTGATTCGGTAGAAAATTTATCTATATTTTCAAATGAAAATTCCTGAACTTTTGAAAATATTTTCTCTCTTAAATCAGCAGCAAACGAAACACCTGCACGTGCCGAAAATCTTGCGTTCATAATACCCGAAAATGCACCCATAATTGCGACTAATATCATAAGTATCCCTGTTATAACAATATAGGGAGTGTTTTTTCCTTCTATTCCGTTTTCTATAATCTTGCTCATAAGATATGGCTCAAGCATTACGCTTACAACATCAAGCCCCATAAACATTACGGCAAAAAATATTATCTTTTTGTATTTTTTTACACATTCTAAAATTTGTTTCATATTTAATCACCAAAAAAACTTTACCTTGCTTCCACATAATATTTTATATTATTTATAATGTGCTGTTTTTATAGGAACGACACATAGGTCGTTCCCTGCAATCGGTTTTAAGATTTTTTACATACACTATGAAAATTTTACATTATATTTTTTTTAATGTCAATATGAATTAAAAATTTAAAAAAGCCTATAATAATTTTGAAAGGAGTGAAAGAAATGTTAAATGACAAAAAATCAAACAAAAAAAATGATAAGAAAAACTCTCAGGAAAAAAAGGACAACTAAGAAATGCTTAATGGATATGATAAATCGACTAAAAAAAATGATGTAACAAATAAAGCTCAGGCTGTTATAAAAGCCTATCTCTCCAAAGATATCATGTCAACCGATCCTGACGGAAGTTATACGGGCAAAGCACAGGATAAATATGAAAAACCCGTGCAGGATGCAGACGATTTATAAAAAAGGCAAAGTAATGGTAGAAAGGGTTTATGTTAAGACTCTTTCAATGTGCAAAAATATAAAACAGCAGGGGTGGATGCTATTATCCACTCCTGCTGCTTTATATTCTTTATTGTGAATTAACACAACAAGGTTCTCCGAAAAACTCGAACTTTTAGTTCGTAAGTTTTTCGTGAGGTTCTTATTGTGAATTAACACAACAAGGTTCTCCGAAAAACTCGAACTTTTAGTTTGTAAGTTTTTCGTGAGGTTCTTATTTTATAATGTTTCTGCTTCCCAAGAGTATTGCGTCAGAATTTATATCCACTCTTGCGTCATAATAATAAATTTTTTTATCGTTTATTTCTATTTCAAACGCGGGAATTGCATAAATTGATGCTTCGGTTTTGCCCATAGGCAGATAATATCCAAGTCTTATATCGGTAATTTCAGGATTTTTAAATTCGCTTTTCAAATCACTGTTTAAAGGTAATTCAAGTAAAATATTAGTTACAGGGAGTATATTATACTCGGTATTTTTAAGTTCCTTAAAGGATATAACTGTTCCTTTAACCGTTTTAAGCCCTTCTTTTGAGGCAGTTGCATAAAGATTGTTATTAAATACCGGAACCCCTTTATAACTGTAAGAAAGAGTAACAAAAAAACTTTCCCCGCTTGCCTCTGATATATTTGTTGCTTCCATAACCGATTTATCAAGACCTTTTTTATTTAAAGTCTTTAATATTTTATTTCCTGCGTTAAGAATACTTATGTCTTTATAACCTTTGTCTTCAGGCTTTGAAACTTTATATTCAATTGAAAGGTCCGAAATGTTTAAAGATTCTTTCTCGCTTTCGTAAGTATGAGGTTTTTTTACAGTGTAATTTTTCCCTAAAAATAAAGAAACTAATTTTTCCTCATTTGCTGCAGAATTTTCAATTTCAACACCTGAAAGTTTATCAGGAAAATTTTTAATATCGTTTTTTACCTTTATTCCGTTATTTGAAAGAATTTCAATTGTTTTTTCCTTACCTACTGCTGTTTCATTCTGGTAGAACAAGTTGTGAATTGTAAGTAAGAAGATATTAACAAATATGAATATTATAATCAGTATTGTTTTTGCTCTTCCAAAGTTCACTTAACCATCACAACCTTCCCGTTTGACAATAAAACTCCGTTTCCTGAGTCGGTAATATTCTCTTTGATATTATAATGATAGATATTATATATATCATCAATTATTATATCAGGATTGTTTTTAACATCAAAGGTAAGATAAAACTTATCAAGTACCGAAATCATATTTGGTACCGTCAGTTTATCTCCCGAATTTTTAAACCCGCAGAACAGTTGCCTGTAAGATATAATTCGGTTATTTTTTATTTTAATCTCAATTGGGTGGGTAAGTGTTTCTTTATTTGAAAGTTCTCTTTCCAATACTACAGGCACACCTTTATAGAGAATGTCAAAACTAACTGTATAAACTGTGTTTTCATCTTCTTTTACTCCAGCAAAAACATAACTGTTATTTTCAGGAAGTGTAAACAGATTGTTTACCCCTTCGGTAAATTCCCCTGCCAGTTTAACTGCATCGTAGTCAGAAGAAATATTTGCATTAAGGTCAATTCCGCTGTCTATTGAAGTATATTCTAAAAGTCCGTCCTGATAAAATTTTAAAGTTCCGAAATTTTCAACAAAGTTAACTGTTCCGAAAGTGTCGGTAAAACGCCTTGCTGTATTGGTATTAACTCCAAAATATCTTGAAATCTGCTCATAAGAGCCACCGGATAAATCAAGAAGATTTGAAGCCTCAATTCCCGGCACTGAAGATTCGCTTAAATTTATTAACATATATGAGTCAAGTAAAATTTTAGCCTCTTCCCCTTCTGCTTTTTTATCAAAGTTATTTTCAAAAGCAAAAGATGCAGAAACAGTTCCCTCATTTACTCTTGATAAAATCTTATCAATCATATCCTGAAGTTTTTCGATATTTTCCGAAACGGAAATTTTAAATATTTTACCGCTTTCATTATTTTTAACATACATAATAAATCCCGAAGAATCTTCTAAGGGACAGAAAAGTATATTTTTTACATGGTTTATATCCGAAACCGTACTGGTAACATTCGCTCCGTAATAATCTGCCAGCATCTCAAAGGAAATGAAACTGTATAACCCTATAAATAAAGAATTTTCCTTACACGCATTTTTAAATTCTTCCGAAGACGCAGTTGCTGCCTCTCCGCTTAAAAGGGATGTTTTTATATGCCCTTTTAAAAGATTGTTAAGTTCTTCATATCTTTCGTCATTGGTTGTAACAATTTTAGAACGTTCGTTTTTGGAAACCAGAATTTGTTTAGGATAATAAATCTGGGACAAGTCTAAAGAATCGGCATTATTGCCTTTAAAGATGGAAAAAACCCCAGACAAAAAAGAATTATAACCTTCAGGCCATAATTCTTCCGATAACCATATTTCAGACGACAAAACAAGAGTTGATATAACCAACCCTGTTAATATAATTGTTTTAAACGTTTCTTTAACTTTCATTAGAATAATTTAAATCCTCTAAATAAATTAAATAAGTTCGGACTGAGAACCGTAATAGTTTTTGCAGCATATTGAACCTGCCCGTTAATCTCTGCACGGACTAAAATATCATTCTTGCCGTATCCCAAAGTAACAGGACTTATAAACATTCCCGAAGCACCTGATATAAAGGAAACAGGGCTTTCGTCTTTATATAAAATATTATACATTCCGTTGTTTAAAGAATATATGGATATTTCCGCACCTGTTGCCGCATAACCTGAAATTTTATGAGACCTGTCATAAGATGATATACTCGATGATGCTGGATTGGTAACGGTAAGTATCCCCGTAGCATTGCTTACGGCATCTTTCGGAAGCAAGGTTGCAGGCGCTGCAAACACACATACTGTAGAAAAAATCAGTAGTAATAAAACAAGTGATACTATTCTCTTTTTCATGTGACACGCCTCCAATCTATAGGCACTCGGGAGTTAAACCCCTTATACCTGTTTTGTATGACTATTATACTATATGAATGTTACAACGATGTTACAATAACTTTAAAAAAACCTTAAATTACACAAAAGACGTAAAAATAGTCCGGACCGTGCAAATGAGGAATAAATATTACAATGTAAATTGTAGGGCAGGGCTTGCTCCTGCTGTGATAGGTATAAATCGCTAAGAGCGATTTATGGAATTTATTATTTGCACTTTGAACAAAAAAAACCACTCGACGTACTTAGTACGCCTTCGGGCTTACGGGGACAAACTTAAAAATAGTTTGTCCCTTTTTTTCGTCCAATACGAACAATTTTTCCTGTCTTTTGTTTTTTGATAACTGTCCGAAAATGAGAACAGACAAATTATATTACCAAAAACTTTAAAAATCTATAGACTTTTTAATTTTTATGGTATATAATTACAAAAGAACAAAAAACGGAGGTATTTATAATGAAAGTTTTAGTATGTTCCACAAAAGAATCAATGGTTAATACCCGTGGATTTACAAATCCTGAATTTGTTTTCTTTCCGCCAAAAAATGTTGAAAAAATAGAAAGTTTATTCGATGAAGTAATATGGAATGAAACAGGCAGAAAGTTTACAGATGAAGAACTGATTGAAAAAATCAAAGATGTTGATGCTGTTATTACCTGCTGGGGAAGTAATAAACTTACAAAAGAAATTGTAGATCATGCAAAAAATTTAAAAATAGTTGCTCACATGGCAGGCTCAGTTGCACCGATTGTTTCCGAAGAATTATATGATAAAGGTGTTAAAGTAATAGGTGCAAATGATACTCACTTTTCCGAATCGGTAGCAGAAGGCGCTTTTGCTTATATGCTTATGAGTTTAAGACAGATGGGTTATGTTACAAAAACCGTTAAAGAAATGAAGGAAGAAGGCTGGAGTGCTGCTAAAGTTGACCGTCCTCTAAGAGGTATTATGGACAGAACTATCGGTATAGTTTCCTTTGGTGCTATTGCAGAACATTTAGTTAAAATGCTTCAACCTTTCCACGTTAAAATAAAAGTATATTCAAGATCAATATCTGATGAAAAACTTAAACAATATAATATGGAAAGAGCATCGTTAGAAGAAATTTTCTCAACCTGTGATATTATTTCCATACATACAGCATGGAACAAACATACTGAAAATATGATTTCAAAAGATCTTCTTAAGATGATAAAGAAAGATGCGCTTTTGGTTAACACTGCAAGAGGAAAAGTTATTGACGAACCTGCTATGATTGAAGAACTTAAAACAGGCAGATTTAAAGCAGTGCTTGACGTGTTCTGGAAAGAACCGCATCCTTATGAAGAAGGCGGACTGTATGACCTTGATAATGTTATTATTTTCCCTCATCAGGGTGGTCCTACTCCTGACAGATATCCATGGATTGCAAATGATATTATGGACGAAGTTTACGGTTATCTGACTGAAGGAAAACCATTAAAGAGCGAAATTAAAAAAGAAAAAGGATTAGCAATGACAATATCCTAAAAAATGCACCAAAGGAATATTCCTTTGGTGCTTTTTAGGATAGGCACTCGGGAGCCAAAACCCCTTATGCCTTAAGCCTTTGGCTTTTAGATTTTCGTGAGGTTCTTATTTTATAATGATTATTTCTTTAACTATTCCGTCGTATAGTCTTATAAATACTTTTGAAGGATTTTCACTGTCATATCTTTGAAGGTCTGCAGTTGTTACTACTTTAACTCTTCCGTTTTCATAGTTGTAAACTGTTGCACCGTTTAAAGAGTAGTTGTGACTTACACCGTCGTTTACAGATACATTTATTGAATTTGCAAATTTCTTGGTAACTTTACCGTAGATAAGTTCAGTTTTGTCACTTGATTTTGTAAATTCAGTATCTTTCCCTGATATATCAAATACTAAATCAAATTTTTCAATATTGCCTTCAGCGTTAAGTCTTAATCTTATAACGTCACCTGCTTCAAGAGCCTTATCTCCTTTTACAAGCATGTTGGCGCTGTCAGTTAAGAATGTTTTCATTTCTCCGTTATACGCTGCGTATAATTTCTGGATTTCGTCACCGTCTTCGTTTCTTGAAGTTGTGATTTTAGAAACAACTGCAAGAGGTGACTCTTCATTTGTTTTACCGTCTGAATTTGTTACAATTACAACTTTGGCAGTCATATCTTCGGTTACATCAAATACTAAGATGTTGTATTTGCCTTCGTCTTCAAACATATCCTTGCCTCTTACTGCATAATCGTCAGGATCTTGTGCTTTTTCGGGAATGTCAAATACGATTGTATCATCTGTTATATTAAACTGTCCTAATTTATTGGAACTTGATTTGAATACAACGTCATTTCCTTTAAAGTTTAGCATAAAATCGTACTCATCAATTACTAAAGAACCTGAAGATTTATCATTCATAAGTTCAATTTCGGAAATTTTTCCTGAACCGTTTAATTTAAAAGTAATAAGTTGTTTTGTTGTTACGTCATTTGATTTAACGTGGTCCATAACGTCTTTTGAATAAGTTCCGTTTTGTCCGTTAAATTTAATTTTTTCTTCTGCTGTTAAAGTAGAGATTTTTCCGTCAGTTGTTAAAACTTTAAAGTTGGATATTACATCAACTGAGCCTGTTGTACCTGCACTTATTAAATATGCGTAGTTTTTATCCTGTGATGCCTGTTTTTCTACTGCTGCAATTTTTCCGTAAGCATCAAGATAGAATATACCTTCGTCCTGAAGTTTTAAAGGTGTTTTAAAGTTTCCTGCAACTGCGTATTCTTTACCGTCAATCATAAATTTATCTTCTGATACTTCGGTAATTTTTCCTGTTACAGAATTTCTTGATACTGAAATTCTTATAAGTTTTTTATCTTTTGATATGGTGTATGATAATACATCCCATTCTTTTAAGTCTTTTATATCTACTGTGTTTAATTTATCGTCAACCATCGTAAAGTGGTAGTTATCATCAGTCGGGTCAACTGTAAGGGTAGGGTTGCCGTATTTATCTATAATTTTATAACTTGAAAGTATTGTATCTTCAACAACTATATTTGAAACTTCGTCAACAAAAATCACATCATATTTCTGGTCCCCTGTTGTTTCAACAAGTTTAACAGTTCCTGAAAGTTTGTTAGTAAGAAGCGATAAGTCAACATTCATACCAACACCGTTATAAATCATAGAAAGTTTGTCTGAAAGTTTTACAGTCTGAGGCTTAGAATCTTTATCTTTATCTTCCCAGTATTTAAAATCACCGTTTGCAACGCTGTCAATGTTTTCACCGTCAACTGTTACAGTTTTGTTTCTTCCTTTATCTTCTCTTGCAAGAATAATTGTTTTAGAGTTGTCATCTTCAATTTTTGCGTAGTAATCTACATAGTAACCAAGTAAAGTGTCGGCATTTGAAGTGCCTATATCAAATCTTTCGTTACCTATTACAACCTGGTCTTTTTCAAGGCCTGAATCTGAATTAAGAGTTGAAAAACCGTTTGCAGTAATTTGTCCTTCGCCTTTTTCAACGTTAAGTTTGTCTTTTAAAATTGTTTTGTCAACTATTTCGTAACTTACATTTGAACCAAAGCCTGTTTGTTCCATCATTTCAATTGTTAAAGCATTGTTTGCAAGGTTTGCAACAATACCTCTTGCAACAGGATTTTCGTACGAAGAGTTTGCGTTTTTGGTAAGTCCTGATTCAACTGCAACTGCTAAGAACCCTGACGGATATCCGCCTTTTGCATTTGCTGCAGGCTCACGGCCTAACGCTCTTACTAAAATTGTAACTGCTTCCTGATATGTGATTTTGCTTTCAGGGTCAAAGTTTCCGTCATCACGTCCGATAACCAGTTTCTGACTTGAAGCGGTATTTATATAACCATTTGCCCAGTGGTCTTTGGATACGTCCGGATATTTTGAAAACCCAGCCGATGCGCTTGCAACATCATTAAGTCCCATAAGCGATACAGCAACTCTTGCGAATTCTGCTCTTGTGATACTGTCATTTGGTCTGAAGTTTCCGCTTCCTGCGTCACCGACCATAATTTCCAAAGCGCCAAGAACCTGTGCGCTTTCCTCATATGCTGTTCCTTTAACATCTTCTGAAACGTTAAATGCGTTTGCAGGCATAACCGAAAACGCCATTAATACCATAAGCATTAAAGAAACTATTCTTTTAATTTTTCTCATATAAGAAATCCTCCTTGTTTTTTTATGAATATTTTTTGCAAAACCACGTTTGCATATTTTTTTAGATTTATATTTTTAAAATTAGTTGCATCCAATTTTTTCATATAGAAAATATCCCGCATTTTAAAAATAATTATTGTATTATATTGAAATATTCCTTGACAGTTTTATAAAAAAATATTAGAATAGATATAGTAGGTTAATTATATTATGGGATAGTGGTGTTTTTATACAGTATAGCGTATAAATACCATACTTCCTTTATTGATATTTTTCTTATTTAAAATAATACAGGGGGGGTGCTTTATTTAATGATAAGCATTGGACTTGCTGTCGGAATTTGCGCCGGTGCATTTTTAGTTGCTGCTATCGTTGCTTTCCCATTGGGCATTTCATATAGAAAAAAAATTGCTGAAAGTTCTATAAAAAGTGCAGAAGAAGAAGCAAAAAGAATAGTTAATGACTCTTATAAAACCGTTGAAAATATGAAGAAAGAAAAACTTCTTGAAGTTAAAGACGAGATACATAAGAGCAGAGCAGAACTTGATAAAGAAATCAAGGAAAGGCGCAGTGAAATTCAGAAGCAGGAAAAAAGAATTTTACAAAAAGAAGAAAATCTCGATAAAAAAATTGAAAATTTAGAACAAAGAGAAGAAAATTTAAAAGACAAAACAATTAAGTTAGAAGAAAAAGAAGAATATGTTGCTGAAATTCAGAGAAGACAATTGGAACTTCTTGAAAAAATTTCAGGGCTTACAGCCGAAGAAGCAAAAAGTTACCTACTAAAAAATATTGAAGATAAAGTCAGAGTTGCTGCTGCGGTAAGAATTAAGGAAATTGAGGACGAAACCAAAGAGATTGCTGACGAAAAGGCAAGAAGTATTATTACATCTGCCATTCAAAGATGTGCTGCAGACCATGTCGCAGAGGTTACAGTTTCAACCGTTACACTTCCAAGTGATGAAATGAAAGGAAGAATTATCGGAAGAGAAGGAAGAAATATAAGAACTTTAGAAACAGCCACAGGGGTTGACGTTATTATTGACGATACTCCCGAAGCAGTTATTCTTTCATCTTTTGACCCTGTAAGACGTGAAGTTGCAAGACTTTCACTTGAAAAACTTATTTCTGACGGGCGTATTCACCCGGCAAGAATTGAAGAAATGGTTGAAAAAGCGCAAAAAGAAGTTGAAACAGCCATTAAAAAAGCAGGAGAATCTGCTACATTTGAAGTTGGTGTTCACGGACTTCATCCTGAACTTGTTAAACTTCTCGGAAGACTTAAGTACAGAACAAGTTACGGTCAGAACGTTTTAAAACATTCTATAGAAGTTGCTCATATTTCAGGAATTATTGCTGCCGAACTTGGAGTTGACGTTGTCCTTGCTAAAAGAGCCGGACTTCTTCATGATATCGGAAAAGCAGTTACTCACGAAGTTGAAGGCTCCCATGTTAATAACGGTGCTGATATTGCTAAAAAATATAATGAAGATCAGGTTGTTTTAAACTCAATTTTATCCCATCATGGTGATGTTGAACCCGAAACAACTATTGCATGTATCGTTCAGGCTGCAGACGCTATTTCAGCAGCAAGACCTGGTGCAAGACGTGAAAACATTGAAACTTATGTTAAACGTCTTGAAAAACTTGAAGAAATTTCATCTTCATTTAAAGGCGTTGAAAAAACATTTGCAATCCAGGCAGGCAGAGAAATCAGAATTATGGTTAAACCTGAAGATATTAACGACCAGACTATGATTGTTGTTGCAAGAGAAATTGCAGAAAAAATCGAAAGCGAACTTGAATATCCGGGCCAGATTAAAGTTAATGTGGTAAGAGAAACAAGAGCGGTTGAATACGCGAAATAAAAATGCAGAATGCAAAGTGCAAAATGCAAAATGAATGAAGGCAAAACCATGCCATACGGCGGTTTTGCCCTCTTTTTTTATATTATATTTATTATAGTGAATGAATTATTCATTTCACATTTAATTTTGCATTTTGCATTTCTAATTTATTATTTACTCTGCCCTTCCCAGTCTTTTAAGAATTTTTCAATTCCTATATCGGTAAGAGGATGTTTTATAAGTTGCATAATAATTTTATAAGGTACGGTTGCAATATCCGCTCCAAGTTTTGCCGATTCGGTAACATGAAGAGGGTTTCTTATACTTGCCGCAATTATTTCAGTTTTAATATTTGAAATAGAGAAAATATCGGATATATCCGAAATAAGAGAAAGACCATCGCAGTCAATATCGTCAAGCCTTCCTAAAAACGGGCTTACATAGGTTGCCCCTGCCCTTGCGGCAAGAAGTGCCTGACCTGCTGAAAATATCAGAGTAACATTAGTTTTAATACCCATTTCGGATAACTTTTTAACTGCTTTTAACCCTTCGGCACACATTGGTATTTTAATAACAATGTTTTTACTGATTTTAGATAAAGGAATTGCTTCCTCAACCATTTTATCCGCAGTAAGACTGATTACTTCTGCTGAAATTGGTCCGTCAACAATCGAGGTTATCTCGTCAATAACACTTTTAAAGTCTTTCCCCTCTTTTGCGATTAAAGACGGATTAGTGGTAACTCCTGAAATTACACCAAGTTCATTTGCCATTCTGATTTCTTCGGTATTTGCAGTGTCGATAAAGAGTTTCATAATTTTTACCCCTTTTTCTTTATACTACCACATAATTTTAAGAATTTCAAGAAAATGTTTTCGACAAGCGTTTTATTATCACAATATAACATATTATAAGTACTATTGCCACCAGACACCAACTTATCGGATATACGATAAGGATAGACTTATATGTTTTTAACATTTTAAAAACAGTAGTGAGCCATAAAATCCTGAAAGCACATACACCGACAACCGATGTGATGGTAGGAATAACAGAATAACCCATACCTCTTAAAGCGTAAGTTGCCGTATCCATTATAAATGCGGTAAGAAATATAATGTACATAAAGGAAAGCCTTTCTTTTGTTACTGAAGCAACCAGGTGTTCGTCAGTAAAAAGTGACACAACTGTATCCATACCAAGATACATTAAAAGATTAAAAATACCGATTACAAGGATGCCTAAAAGCACACATTCCCTATACGATTTACGGCATCTTTTTATATTTTTTGCTCCAAAATTCTGACTTACAAAAGAGACTGTTGCCTGAGAAAATCCGCCCATAATAGAATAACTATATGATTCTATTGTCGAAGCAGCAGCGTTTCCCGCAACAACTGTTGCCCCCAGTGAATTTACGGAAGACTGAACCACCATATTGGAAATAGGAAACAGGCAGGACTGAATACTCATAGGAAGACCTATTTTAAATATTTTTGACAAGATAAATTTATCAATGGAGATTTCTTTCAAACTGATACCTAAAGGCCCTTTATCCTTAACTAAAACCATAAGTATTAAAGTACAACTTATCAGGTTTGCGACAGATGTTGCAATAGCAACCCCTGCAACACTTAATTTAAATACTGCAACAAAAACGAGGTTAAGTATAATATTAACTATTCCGCCTGCAACAAGGCAGAAAAAAGGTTTTGTAGTCTCTCCTCTGCTTCTTAGAATTGCTGCTGCAAAGTTATATATCATTAAAAACGGAATACCTATAAAATAAATTCTAAGATATAAGATAGATAAATTTATAATTTCGTAAGGTGTTGATATAAGTTTTAATAAAAACGGAGAAAAAATAACTCCTAAAATCATAACACAAACCCCTGAAATCACGGCTATTCCAAGACTTGTGCAAATTGCTTTTTTGGCAAGTTTTATCTTAGAGCCTCCTAAAAGCTGAGCAATTACAACATTTGAACCTGCAGAAAATCCCATAAACATATTAACTAAAAAGTTTATTATGGCATTATTGCTCCCTACAGCAGCAAGTTCATTCTGCCCTTCAAATCTTCCTATAACAGCCATATCCATCGAGTGAAACAACTGCTGCATAAGAGTTGTCAGTGCAAGCGGAATTGCAAATAGCAGAATCTTATTCCATAGCGGTCCGCTTGTCATATCCATATCCTTACTTTTTCTGACGGCTGTATCGCTCATTTTAACATCTCCAAAAAATTTCTATCTATTTTAATTTTACCTTTTTTTAACCTAAAGTCAATAGATATGCACATTTTAATTTACTTTTTTTACTTTTTATGATATACTGAGTTTAATTTGATAAAATCAATTAATTATATAAAAAAGAAAGGCAGAACTAAAAAATGAAATTTAAAAATTTTATTGCCGCAGTGTGTGCTTTTTCATTGCTTTTGGCACCTTCGGTATCTTTTGCTAAAAGCATTGAATTAACTTTAGAAAGTAATGATATTTACGTAAATGATGGAACTATTGAAAAGAAAACGGTTGAAGTTGCGCCATTTACCGAAAACGGAAGAACACTTGTTCCCGTAAGAATAGTTTCTGAAAATTTAGGGCTAAATGTCGGTTGGGACAATTTAACAAAAACTGTTACCATATCCGGAGATGCTCTTAATATTAAACTTGTTATAGGAAGCAATATTGCGTATGTCAACAATGAAGAGGTTTCTTTAGATGTTCCTGCAATAGAAAAGGACGGAAGAACCTTAGTTCCCGTAAGATTTATATCTGAAACACTTGGCAAAAAAGTAAAATGGATTGCTTCAAGCAATCAGATTTTAATTACCGATGAAAAGCCGCTTTTAAAAGCAGGAAGTAGTGAATACACATTAGAGCATTACATAGGTATGATGGCTCTTTACGGATATAATGTAGAGTACATAACTCTTATGCTTACTGAAATCGGGAAAATAAAAGAAGAAGCAGTAAAAAACGGTTATGTGTTTAAAAATAACGATACTGTGAAACAGACATATCAGGAACTTATCTCCATAAAAGACGAAGTGTATGCAATTTCGCTTATTGCTCCTTTGATAGAACTTATTGAAGATTCTGTTATGGCAAGTGAATATTTAGATACTTTTACTATGGTTGATATACCCAAAGAAGAGATTACAAAAGAATATACTTCTTCCTATATATGTGCAAAACATATTCTTATTCCGACTACAGATTCTAAAACAGGCGAAGAATTTTTAACATCTAAAAAAAATACAGCAAAAAAAGTTGCTGATACCGTAATTGCAAAAATAAAATCAGGGGAAGATTTTGATACTCTTATTGAAAAATACAACGAAGATCCCGGTGTCAGTTACAATCCTTTGGGATATGTATTCACAAAAGGCGAAATGGTTAAAGAATTTGAAGAAACAGCCTTTTCTCTTAAAGAGGGAGAAATAAGCGGTATTGTTGAAACCCCATACGGATACCATATTATAAAAAGGGAAAAACTTCCTGAAATTTCAGAAGATGTATATACACAAATTGAAAACAGTCTGATTTATAATAAAGGCATGGAAAAATATGAAGAATGCCTTAAAAATAACAGTTCGGAGCAGTATGTAACCGATACTGAAATTAATAATATGATTAACAGTATGTTGAGCGAAGAGCAGATGTAAGTGCAAAATTCAAAATGCAAAAGGCAAAATTTCCTTTATATGTCATTCTGAGCGTAGCGAAGAATCTTTTTAAAATTCGAAATGCGAAATTGTAGGGAACGACCTGAGTGTCGTTCCGCTAATGAATGAAGAATAATGAATAATGAATAATTGTGGTAAAAATTCCTTACGGAATTTTTGGAATTAATGGGAAATCTTCGATTTCATCGGAATGGATAAATCCATTCTCTGCTATAGTTCATATATGTAAAAAAGAGGGCAAAACGCCGTATGGCATGTTTTGCCTTCCTTCATTCCTAACTCCTAATTTCTAATTCCTCATTAAACGAAGTTTATATCAGTTTGTATAATTATCAAAATATCCCTGAACTAAAACAACAGGAGTACCTTTATCGCCTGAGCCTGAAGTCAAGTCACAAAGAGAGCCGATTAAGTCGGTAAGCTGACGGGGAGTTGTTCCCTGAGATGCCATATTTCCGACAAGGTCGTTATCTTTTTTACGGATACTTTCAGAAATTGCTTTTTTAAGTTCTTCCCCTGATAAATCTTTAAAGTCATTATCTGCAAGATATTTAAGTTTAAGTTCATTAGGTGTACCGATAAGCCCGTCTGTAAACGCTGGAGAAACAACAGGGTCTGCAAGTTCCCAAATTTTTCCCTGAGGGTCTTTGAATGCACCGTCACCATAAACCATAACTTCAACATGTTTGCCTGTTTTATCTGAAATTATCTTCTGGATATCTAAAACTAAATCTTTACATTCTTTAGGGAATAATTTAATCTTGTCCTCAGTTGATTTGTTTGAACCTAAAAGACCGTATTTTTCATTATATCCGCTTCCGTCAACAGGAGCATTTAAGATATCGTCAAGTCCGCATACAACTTTTGCACCATTTTCTTTTAATATTCTCTTTGTACGTTTTCTTGTATGAATATCACAATTTAAAATACAATCTGTATAATTTAAAATTGTTTTTGCTTGATTTGCAAAAATAATTTCTGCCTCTGCGCCTTCTTCTTCAATTATTCCTTTATAATAAGCAACATAGTCCATACCGGTAAATTCATGCTTGTTTTCGCCGAATAATTCTCTGTATTTTTCTAAAGATAAAACATCAGAATAAGGATTTATACCTGCATCATCAACTTTATCAAGACTTACAAGCTGATTTCCTACTTCGTCTGACGGATAACTTAACATTAATACTACTTTTTTAGCACCTCTTGCAATACCTCTTAGGCAAATTGCAAAACGGTTTCTTGAAAGTATAGGGAAAATAACTCCCACAGTTTCTCCACCCAGTTTGTTTTTAACATCTTTTGCAATGTGGTCAATAGTTGCATAATTGCCCTGAGAACGTGCAACTATAGATTCGGTAACGGAGATAACATCTCTGTCATTAATGGAAAAGCCTTCATATTCTGCAGCTTCCAAAACACTTGTTGCAACAATTTCTGCCAGATTGTCGCCCTCTCTTATTATAGGGCATCTGATACCTCTTGATACTGTTCCAACTCTTCTTTCGAATGATTTCACTTTAATCACTTCTCTCTTATATAAATTTGAATTATTATACTAAAATGATTTATCTTTCTTTTAACTAAAATATTATATCACTATTTTTATATAATTTCAATAAAAAAATGCTATTTTAAATAAAAAAAGGCGAAATAGCATTATTTCGCCTTCATTCATTCCTGATTGGATTAAGAGATTCTTCGGCAAGCCTCAGAATGACAAAATACAGTCGTTTTGCATTTTGCCTTTATATATCATAGTCAAGTTTGAATTTTTCCCCGCATCCGTAATTTTCATAAACATAGTCAATATCCTTATCCCCTCTTCCTGAAAGACAAGCAAGGATAGAGCCTGTTTTATGTTCTTTTGCATATTTAAGTGCGAATGCAACAGCGTGTGCTGATTCTATAGCAGGAATAATTCCTTCATATCTTGAAAGTAAGAAAAATGCTTCCATTGCTTCTTCGTCTGATACTGCTTCGTAATGTATTCTTCCTAAATCTCGTAAAAGTGCGTGTTCAGGACCTACACCTGGATAGTCAAGACCACTGGCAATTGAATAAACAGGTAAAGGTTCACCGTTTTCATCCTGAAGAAGATAACTGTCAAACCCGTGCAGTCTTCCCTTTGTACCAAATTGCATTGTAGCAGCATGGTCACCGATGCCTGAACCTTTTCCAAGAGGCTCTACACCATATATTTCAACAGGGTCGGAAAGGAACGGAACAAACATACCGATAGAATTTGAACCTCCTCCAACCGATGCACAAACTGCATCAGGCATAATTCCTGTCATTTCTATAAACTGTTCTCTTGCTTCAATTCCTATTACCGACTGAAAATCCCTTACCATTTTAGGAAACGGATGAGGACCTAAAACCGAGCCGATACAGTAGATAGCATCTTTATATTCTTTTAGATATGCATCAAAAGCAGCGTCAACTGCTTCTTTTAATGTTTTAAGACCATGTGTAACAGGAATAACGTTTGCACCAAGCATTTTCATTCTGATAACGTTAGGATACTGCTTTTTAATATCCACTTCGCCCATATAAACATCGCATTTTAAACCAAAGTATGCCGCTGCGGTAGCAATAGCAACACCATGCTGACCTGCGCCTGTTTCTGCGATAAGTTTTTTCTTGCCCATAAATTTTGCAAGAAGCCCTTCGCCCATACAGTGATTTAGTTTATGAGCACCTGTATGATTTAAATCTTCCCTTTTTAAATATATCTGACAGTTTGAAAAGATTTTGGAAAGCCTTTCACAATGATAAACAGGGGTAGGTCTTCCCTGAAATTCTTTTCTTATTCTTCTTAGTTCATTTATAAATTGCGCGGAATGACAAATTGATTCATACGCTTCGTCCGCTTCTTTGAAAGCAGGTTCTAATTCTTTTGGAAGGTATGCCCCGCCGTATTCTCCGAAATATCCGTTTTCATCAGGATAGTTTTTAAGATAATTGTCAAAATCTCTATACTTATTCATTATGTACTTCTCCTTACACATAAAAGTCCTCGAATATACTATACAACAAAAAATTTTTTTTGTAAAGTGTATAAATGTTATTTTTTTGTGACAAAATATATAGAAAAATAATGTATATCTGAAGATATTTGGACAAATGTTACAAAATTTAGTAAAATAAATCTTTTTTTGGTTATTTTTCTTTACAATATGCAAGTTTTATGTTAAAATATGCCAAGAATTATAAAATTAAATTGTAATTTATTTAGGAGGATTATAAAAGATGTCTAAAAAGTATGTTTATCTATTCTCAGAAGGCGATGGCTCAATGAGAGAACTGCTTGGCGGAAAAGGTGCTAACCTTGCAGAAATGACCAAACTTGGTATGCCTGTTCCACAAGGTTTTACTGTTTCTACCGAAGCATGTACAAAATACTATGAAGATGGCAAAGTAATTAGCGACGATATCCAGAAAGAAATTTTTGAAAATATTTCTAAAATGGAAGAAATTGTCGGCAAAAAATTCGGGGATTTGGAAAATCCTTTATTAGTATCCGTTCGTTCAGGGGCAAGAGCATCTATGCCTGGTATGATGGATACTATTTTAAACTTAGGGCTTAATGAAGAAGTTGTTAATACAATTGCAAAAAAATCAGGCAATCCTCGTTGGGCTTGGGACTGTTACAGAAGATTTATTCAGATGTATTCTGATGTTGTTATGGAAGTTGGTAAGAAATACTTTGAACAGCTTATCGACAAAATGAAAGAAGAAAAAGGTGTTACTCAGGACGTTGAACTTACTGCTGACGATTTAAAATCACTTGCTTCTCAGTTTAAAGAAGAATATAAATTAAAAATCGGTGCAGATTTCCCTGACGATCCTAAAGAACAGCTTATGGGCGCAATTAAAGCGGTATTCCGTTCATGGGACAACCCTCGTGCAAACGTTTACAGAAGAGATAATGATATTCCTTATTCATGGGGTACAGCCGTTAACGTACAAATGATGGCTTTTGGTAATATGGGTGATACATCAGGTACAGGTGTTGCATTTACCCGTGACCCTGCTACAGGCGAAAAGAAACTTATGGGTGAATTCTTAATGAATGCTCAGGGGGAAGACGTTGTTGCAGGTGTCAGAACACCTCAGAAAATTGACCAGTTAAAAGAAGTTATGCCTGAAGTTTACGAACAGTTCGTTGGAATTTGCAATACTTTGGAAAACCACTACCGTGATATGCAGGATATGGAGTTTACTATCGAAGATAAGAAACTTTATATGCTTCAGACAAGAAACGGTAAGAGAACTGCTCAGGCAGCATTAAAAATTGCCTGCGACCTTGTTGATGAAGGTATGATTTCCGAACAGGAAGCAGTTTTAATGATAGATCCGAGAAACTTAGACACACTTTTACATCCTCAGTTTGATGCTAAAGCCCTAAAGGCTGCAACTCCAATCGGAAAAGGTCTTGGTGCATCTCCGGGCGCTGCTTGCGGTAAAGTAGTATTTACTGCTGAAGATGCAGTTATCTGGAAAGAAAAAGGCGAAAAAGTTGTTCTTGTTCGTCTTGAAACATCTCCTGAAGACATTACAGGTATGAAAGCCGCTCAGGGTATCTTAACAGTAAGAGGAGGTATGACATCTCACGCTGCAGTTGTTGCACGTGGTATGGGTACATGCTGTGTATCAGGTTGCGATGCAATCAAGATGGATGAAGAAAATAAAAAATTCGAACTTGCAGGAAAAGTATATCACGAAGGCGACTCTATCTCTATTGATGGTTCAACAGGTAATATCTATGACGGTATTATTCCTACAGTTGATGCTGTTATAGCAGGCGAGTTCGGCAGAATTATGGCTTGGGCTGATAAGTACAGAGTATTAAAAGTAAGAACTAACGCAGATACACCTGCTGATGCTAAAAAAGCAAGAGAACTTGGCGCAGAAGGTATCGGTTTATGCCGTACAGAGCATATGTTCTTTGAAGCTGACAGAATTGCAGCATTCAGGGAAATGATTTGTTCAGATACAAAAGAAGAAAGAGAAGCGGCTCTTGATAAAATCTTACCAATCCAGCAGGCAGACTTTGAAGCATTATACGAAGCTTTGGAAGGAAACCCTGTTACAATAAGATTTTTAGACCCACCTTTACACGAATTTGTTCCAACTGAAGAAGCAGATATTGAAGCACTTGCAAAAGCACAGGGCAAATCAGTTTCTGATATTAAAGATATTATTTCTTCACTTCACGAATTTAACCCAATGATGGGTCACAGAGGATGCCGTCTTGCAGTAACTTATCCTGAAATCGCTGCTATGCAGACAAAAGCAGTTATCAAAGCGGCAATCAGTGTTTCAAGGAAACACCCTGAATGGAACATCGTTCCTGAAATTATGATTCCTCTTGTTGGCGAAGAAAAAGAATTAAAATATGTTAAAGATGTTGTTGTTTCTGTTGCAAATGAAGTAATCGCTTCTGAAGGTTCAGACCTTAAATATGAAGTTGGTACAATGATTGAAATACCAAGAGCATGTTTAACTGCTGACAAAATCGCTAAAGAAGCTGAATTCTTCTGCTTTGGTACAAACGACTTAACTCAGATGACATTTGGTTTCTCAAGAGATGATGCAGGTAAATTCTTAGATGCATACTATGATACA
This sequence comes from Oscillospiraceae bacterium, assembly GCA_015068525.1. Classification (NCBI taxonomy): domain Bacteria; kingdom Bacillati; phylum Bacillota; class Clostridia; order Eubacteriales; family Oscillospiraceae; species Oscillospiraceae bacterium. Next base: position 106,803 of record SVKJ01000002.1, read on the forward strand.
AAAATATTTGAAAATGACCCGTTTGCTAAACTTGACCAGACAGGTGTAGGAAGACTTATGGAAATGGCAATTAAAATGGGTAAAGAAGTTCGTCCTGAACTTCATATCGGTATATGCGGAGAACACGGCGGTGACCCTCAAACAGTTGAATATTGTCATAAGATTGGGTTAACTTATGTTTCCTGCTCACCATACAGAGTGCCGATAGCAAGACTTGCAGCAGCACAGGCAGCACTTAAGAAAGCGTAAAAATAGTCTGGAACGTGCAAAGTAAATATTATGTGGGGATGCGAAAGCATCCCCTTTTTTTATAAGGTATAAATTCCTTGCAAAATTTATTGAATTAAACACTTTGCACTTTGAACAAATTTAACCTCTCGACGTATCTTAATACGCCTTCGGATTAAATTCGTCCAATCCAAACAATTTTTCCTGCTTTCGTTTGACGCTCGAGGGCATAAAGCCCATCGTCCGTCAAAAAGAAAGCGTAAAAAAGGATGCGAAAGCATTCTTTTTTAATTAGGAATTAGAAATGAAGGTACACTTATAAAAATGATAGTTATTCGTTTTAAATTTAATTAAAACGAATAACTTTTTGTTTAAAACGAATAACTATTGACTTATAATGAATTTTAATGTAAAATATACATATAATATAAATTAAGAAAGGGTGGTAATGTGAAATTTAATGATGAAAAAAAGAAAAGTATTATCTTATACCTTCTTGAAAAAATTGAACAAAAAGAAGTAAACCCTTCGCAAATAGTATCTGAGGCGTTTAATATCAATAGAAATACTGTTCATACTTATATTAATCAGTTGGTTTCTGAGAATGTTATAAAAAGAGTGAAACGCGGTATATATGAATTGATTGAAACTACTTATGAATATTCTTTTTCAAGGAGCAAGGAAGAAATAAAAAACGAAACTCACATATATAACTTAACTCTTAAACAGCATATTGAAGAGTTTTCTTCCAACATACAGGAAATATGGGAATATGCTTTCAGTGAAATGGTAAACAATGTTATTGACCATTCGGAAGCAAAAAATATGATTATAATTATAAAAAAGAATTTTTTAAATACACGTGTATTCATAGCCGACAATGGCATTGGAATTTTTGAAAAAATCAAAAATTATTTCGAATTGCCGACATTGGATGATGCAATATGTGAACTTTTCAAAGGGAAACTTACAACAGATAAGGCTAACCATTCGGGCGAAGGAATTTTTTTCAGTTCAAAACTAATGGATAATTTTGCAATATTTTCTGATGATAAAATTTTTACTACCGATAAATTTCACAGCAGTAATATAATCAGTTTTCCAAATGAAAAAGATTCTGCTGCTACCGTTGTTATGATGAAACTTTCCAATTATTCACATAAAAAAAGCAAAGAAGTTTTTGATAAATACTCAGATGTAGACGGAGGTTTTACAAAAACAATCATACCATTAAAAAATGTTTTTGATGCTTCGCCTGTATCACGTTCTCAGGCAAGAAGAATTTTAAGCAGTCTTGATAAGTTTAAAGAAATTGTACTTGATTTTGATATGATTGAATGGATTGGTCAGGGATTTGCACATCAGATTTTTGTAGTATTTAAAAATCAACAGCCACAAATACAAATTATTCCGGTTAATATGAATGAAGATGTAACCAAAATGTACTATCATGTTATAAATACCGAGGCAGGCAACACTTAAGAAAGCGTAAAAATAGTCTGGAACGTGCAAAGTAAATATTATGTGGGGATGCGAAAGCATCCTCTTTTTTTATTAAGGTATAAATGCCTTGCGTTTTTAATTACAAAACAAAATGGACGCAAAAGGGACAGACCCTAAAACGTCCAAAAAATGGACGCAATGGGGTCTGTCCCTTTTGCGTCCATTTTGATAGGTTTATATACCAAAATTATTTATTATTCATTGTAGAAAACGACCTTAAGTGTCGCTGCACTACTCGGTAAACCCGAAGTTTTTAAGTAAAACTAAGTTATCTCTCCAGCCTTCTTTTACTTTTACCCAAAGGTTTAAGAAGACTTTTTTACCTAATAGTTTTTCCATATCGTATCTTGATTTGATGCCGATATTTTTTAAAAGTTCTCCGCCTTTTCCGATTATAATTCCCTTGTGGGACTGCTTTTCACAATATATTGTAATATCGAGATTTACCTTATTTTGCATTTCCTCCATATTGCTTACTTCAATTGCAATTCCGTGAGGTATCTCTTTTTCAAGCGCCCATAAAAGTTTTTCTCTTACAATTTCTGAAAGTCTTTGCTTTATGGGAGAGTCGGTTATCATATCTTCGGGAAAGAACATAGGCCCTTCCTGCAAAAATTTTTTGATTTCATCTGTAAGAATTGAAAGACCATCTTTAGTTTTTGCACTTACAGGAATTATTGCACTAAAGTCATAAGCGTCTTTGTACTTTTCAATTATAGAAAAAAGCCTGTCTTTTCTAATTGTATCAATTTTATTTATAACTAAAATTGCAGGAATTTTTAAATTTTTTAAACTTTCAATAATTTTTTCTTCGCTTTTTCCGACATTGTCTACAGGCTCAACAACAAGCAGTGCAACATCGGTATCATTAAGAGAATCTTTTGCCTCGTTAATCATAAAATCTCCCAGTCTTGTTTTGGGATTATGAATTCCCGGTGTATCGGTAAAGACAATCTGAATATCCTCTTCATTTTTTATGCCCATAATTCTGTATCTTGTTGTCTGAGGCTTGTTTGATATAATTGCAATTTTTTCTCCGATTAATGAATTAACAAGAGTGGATTTTCCCGCATTAGTTCTTCCTACAACACTCACAAAACCGCTTTTCATATAAACCCCCGAAATTATATTTTTTCAAAAAATGCTTTGTAGCCTTTATATGCCATATATATGTCATACTTTGCCGCAACCTCATAAGGCGAATGCATTGAAAGGAGCGGAACTCCGCAGTCAATAACATCACAGCCTAAATTTGCAACAAACTGAGCGATTGTTCCTCCCCCGCCCTCGTCTGTTTTGCCAAGTTCACCTATTTGCCATTTAACATTTGCTTTGTCAAAAACTGATCTTATCTTCCCTAAAAATTCGGCGCTTGCATCAGATGAGCCTGATTTACCTCTTGCCCCTGTATATTTCATAACAGCAACCCCTCCGTTTAAGAAAACGGAATTATTCTTCTCAAAAACTTCGGCAAAATTAGGGTCGTAAGCTGCGCATACATCGGCAGACAAACATGCAGTATTTGTAAGCGCATCTCTTAGTTTTACATTTTGTGATTCGCAAAGTTCTTCTAATGTAAATTCAAAAAAGTTAGACTGCATACCCGTATTACCCATTGAGCCGATTTCTTCCTTGTCAGATAAAAGAAGCATCTGAGTTTTTTCATAAGGTTTTGCGTCAAATAAAGCAATAAGACCTGCATAAGCACAAACCCTGTCGTCCTGACCGTAAGCGGCAACAAGACTTCCGTCAAGAGCCGCGTCCTTTGGAGCAAACTGCGGAACTAAAGTAAGTTCTGCACATATTAAGTCTTCTTCGGTAATACCATACTTTTTATTTAATATATTTAAAAAGTTAAGTTTAATTCTTTCTTTTTTTTCTTCATCTTCATATGGAATAGTCGCACCAATTGCATTTAACTGCTCAGGATGAATTATTTCACTTCCCGTTTTCTTAGCCTGAGATGCACCCAAATGAGGAAGTATATCAGATATAACAAAAACAGGGTCTTTCTCGTCCTCCCCTATAACCACATCAACGCATTTTCCACTTTTTAGAACGACTGTTCCAAAAAGGGATAACGGAATAATCGGCCACTGGTATTTTTTAATTCCACCGTAATAATGGGTTTTAATAAATAACTGCCCGTCACTTTCAAAAAGAGGGATTGGTTTTAAGTCAAGTCTTGGAGAGTCAATATGCGCACCCACTAAACTTAAGCCCTCACTTAAAGGTTTTTTACCCATTTTAACGGCAATTAAGGCTTTTCCCCTGTTTTCAAAATAGATTTTGTCATTTTCTTTTAAATCCATTCCTCTTTCAAATTTTTTAAAGCCGTTTTGTTCTAAAAGTTTTACAGCGTCTTTTACAAAAACTCTTTCAGTTTTTGCACCTTTTATAAATTCTTTGTACCCTTCGCAAAAATCAAATACTTTTTTCTTTTCGGTTTTTATGGGTTTATCGTACCCTTTTTCCCTTTTTAAAAGAAGATTTTCGTTCATTTTAACCATCCTTTCATAAGACTTTCGGCATCTTTTTTAAGAGCCTCAATGTCTTTTGATTCTATAATACAAGTTGCGTATTTCTTATAATCTTTTTCCTGCCTTTTAAGTCTTCCTTTTGCAGTATCTTCTGATATATTATCCCTTTTAAGTATACGTTTAAGAAGTGTTTTATAAGGTGTGTCAAAAAATATTACTTCATCGCACAGGTTTATTATTTCCATATCGCATAAAAGCGCACAGTCAATAACCGTAACTTTTTTATCTGATTTTTTTATTTCATTTTTAATTTTCTTTTCAATTTCCAAAAAAGTTATACTGTTTAAAAGATTAAGACTTTCTTCAGATTTAAAAACCGTATCTCCGAGTTTTTTCCTGTTAAGACTTCCGTCAGAAAGAAGATATTCTTCCCCGAACACTTTGACAACTTTCTTAAGTGCACTGCTTCCTTTTTTCAAAAGATTTTTTCCGATTTCATCTGCATCGATTATATATGCTCCCAAGTCTTTAAGCATCAGAGCAAATGTAGATTTTCCACTTCCCGAATACCCCATAAGTCCTACTATCATAATAACCTCCGGTTATTAAAATTATCAGTTTGAATTTATTATACAATATTATACAATATATTCCTTATAATTTCAAATATTATTTACAGTTTTTTATATTAAAATATATTGAAATTGACTTTGTTTTGTAGTATAATCAATATGATATAATGTAAATTGTTAAGGAGTGGAAAATTATTATTAAATTTATACTGGTTTTTATATTTTTTTATATTATTTTCAATATTATTCCCAAGTACAAATATCTTTATGTGATGAAGGGGACAAACCTTATTTCAGAAGGCAAAGTTAAAGAAGGGCTTTTGCTTTTTGAAAAGGGTATAGAAAGTAATAAAGTCGATTATATGACAAAGATAAGATACGCATTTTTGGAACTTAAATTCGGAGATATTAAAAAAGCAAAAAGAACGATTTTAAGAATACTTTCAGAAAAAATTCCAAACGCGACAAGATACGAGGCAAAAGCAGTATTTGCAATAATTCTTTTTAAAGAGGGAGAACTTGAAGACGCGAAAGAAACAATGCTTTCGGTATATGAGAACTATAAAAATACCAATATGTACTGCACACTCGGTTATTTATTCAACATTTTGGAAACTCCTGAAAACGCAGTTAAGTTTAATAAAGAAGCGTATGAATATAATAAGGACCATGCAGTTATTTTAGACAATTTAGGCCAGGCTTATTATTTACTTAAAGAAAACAAAAAAGCGAAAGAAATTTACGAAGAGGTAATGGAAAAAGATCCTAAGTTTCCCGAAGCATATTACAATTTTGGACTTGTGCTTTTAGAAGAAGGGGACAAGGTCAGGGCGAAAACAATGTTTGAAGAAGCACTTACAAAGCCTTTTCACAATTTAACAACTGTTACAAAAGAAGAAATAGAAACTAAACTGGCATCTTGTAATATTTAAAAAAGAGATTTTTCGGCATTGCCTGGTGAGTAAAGTTTAAGATATTACAGGATACAAGACCAAATATAAAGGGGAATTTACATGAGCATTTCAAGAGTTTATTCAGAAAAGAAAAAGGGATTTGATGTTGAAGCATCATCACTTTTTAAAGACATTAAGGAAAATTTATCAATTGACAGCCTTTTGGAGTTAAGAATACTGGTAAGATATGATATATCATCCTTAAGTTCGGAAACATTAAAAAAGGCAAAGACTACTATTTTATCCGAACCTCAGGTTGACAATGTTTATGACAGTGTTGACTTATCAGGTTATAATGTTTTTGCGACTGAACTTTTACCGGGTCAGTTTGACCAGAGAGCCGATTCAGCTGCACAGTGTATTCAGATTTTAACAGCAGGTGAAAAGCCACAGGTAAGAGCGGCAAAAGTTTATGCTATAAACAAAGAAGTATCAGATGAAGATATCAAAAGAATTAAAAAATATATTATAAACCCTATCGAATCAAGAGAAGCGTCACTTGACATTCCTGAAACTCTTGATATGGAACTTCCTGAACCTGAGCCTGTTATAACAGTTGAAGGGTTTATAGAACTTGATGAAATAAGTCTTAAAAAATTCCTTGATGAAAATGGTTTTGCATTTGACTTGTCAGATATTAAATTCTGCCAGAATTACTTTAAGAATGAAGAAAAGAGAAATCCTACAGTTACCGAACTTAAAATGATAGATACATACTGGTCCGACCACTGCAGGCACACAACATTCGCAACCGAACTTAAAAATGTTGAAATTTATGATAAAGTTGTTAAATCAGCCTTTGATAAATACTTAAGCGTAAGAGAAGAAGTATATAAAGATAAAAAAGCCAAAGATATGTGCTTTATGGATATTGCAACTATTGCAACTAAAGACTTAAAGAAAAAAGGAGTATTAAAAAACCTTGACGAGTCGGAAGAAATAAACGCATGTTCAATTGAAGTGCCTGTTGATGTTGACGGCAAAATCGAAGAGTGGCTTGTTATGTTCAAAAACGAAACTCACAATCACCCTACTGAAATTGAGCCATTCGGCGGTGCTGCAACCTGTCTGGGCGGAGCAATAAGGGATCCATTGTCAGGACGTTCTTATGTATATCAGGCAATGAGAGTCACAGGAAGCGGTGACCCGAGAGTTCCGATTAGCCAAACACTTCCGGGCAAACTTCCTCAAAGAAAAATTTCAAAAACTGCAGCAGCAGGTTATTCGTCATACGGTAACCAGATTGGTCTTGCAACAGGTCTGGTAAGGGAAATTTATGATGAATCATATAAAGCAAAAAGATTAGAAATCGGTGCAGTTGTAGGTGCAGCGCCAAAGAGCAATGTTATAAGAGAAGTGCCTGAGCCGGGTGATGTTGTAATTTTACTTGGCGGAAGAACAGGAAGAGATGGTTGCGGAGGTGCAACAGGCTCATCAAAAGCGCACACTGATAAATCTTTAGAAAACTGCGGAGCAGAAGTTCAAAAAGGTAATCCGCCTGAAGAAAGAAAACTTCAAAGACTGTTCAGAAACCCTGAAGTTACAAGACTTATAAGAAGATGTAATGACTTTGGTGCAGGCGGTGTATCTGTTGCAATCGGAGAACTTGCTGACGGTTTACACATAAATCTTGATAAAGTGCCTAAAAAATATGCAGGTCTTGACGGAACTGAACTTGCGATTTCCGAATCTCAGGAAAGAATGGCAGTTGTTGTAAGAGAATGTGATAAAGAAAAAATGATAGAAGAAGCCGGCAAAGAAAATATCGAAGCAACAGTTGTTGCTACCGTTACCGAAGAAAAGAGATTAAAACTTTACTGGCAGGACGTTAAAATCGTTGATATTTCAAGAGAATTTTTAAATTCCAACGGCGGAAGACGTGAAACAGATGTTCTGATTAAAGAAAACACAAGTAATGACATATTTGACTCATTTAAATTTGAAAACGAAAAAACCTACGAAGAAAAATTCGTTTCACTTTTATCCGACCTTAATGTATGTATGCAAAAAGGTTTAGGAGAAATGTTTGACTCAACAATCGGCGCAGGAACAGTTTTAATGCCGTTTGGCGGAAAATATGAGTTAACACCTACAGAATCAATGGCTGCAAAAATTCCACTTATTTCGGGAGAAACTAAAACTGCAACCGTTATGTCTTACGGGTTTGATAATAAGATGGCTAAAAAGAGTCCGTTCTACAGCGGTATCTATGCTATTATCCATTCAATCGCAAGAGTTGTAGCAACAGGTTGTGATATTTCAAAAGTTTATCTGACACTTCAGGAATACTTTAAGAAACTGGGGAATGATAAGGAAAGATGGGGAGAGCCAATGCAGGCGCTTCTTGGTGCTTTTTATGCTCAGGAAAGTTTGAAGATTGCGGCAATCGGAGGAAAAGACTCAATGAGTGGTTCGTTTAACGATATGGATGTTGTTCCTACACTCGTATCTTTTGCGATTTCCCCTGCTTCTACTGATGAAATAATCTCTCCTGAATTTAAGAAAACCGACTCAAAAGTTATCTTAATTGAAAATAAGAAGGACGGATTTTTACCTGATTTTGAAAACTTTACAGATATAAGTAAAAAAGTTTACAAACTTATAAAGGCTAAAAAAGTATATTCTGCTTATGCTGTTCCTATGGGCGGTGTTGCAGAAGCAGTGCTTAAAATGTGCTTTGGTAATAAAATCGGCTTTGAATTTAAGAATGATACCGATTTATTCAAAGCAGATTACGGCTCATATATTATCGAAGTTTCCAAAGATACTGAAGTTGGCGGAATTTTACTTGGTTATACCACTTCCGATAACTTCGTTACAATCGGTAATGAAAAAATAAGTCTTGAAAAACTTATTGATGCTTTTGTAAATCCGCTTGAAAGCGTTTACAAAACTGCAAAAGAAATAGAATTAAAAGAAATAAACATTCCGCTTTATGAAAAGAAGGAAATAATCTCACCTAAAATCAAAGTTGCAAAACCTAAAGTTGTAGTACCTGTATTCCCTGGTACAAACTGTGAATATGATACCAAAAAAGTATTTGAAAAAGCGGGAGCAGAGGTAGAGGTTATAGTATTTAAAAACTTAAAACCAACCGATGTTTTAGAATCTTCTAAAAAACTTGCTTCTTCTATTAAAGATGCGCAGATAGTAATGATTCCTGGTGGTTTCTCAGGCGGTGACGAGCCTGACGGTTCAGGAAAATTCATTGCAACAGCACTTAGAAACGAACTTGTAAAAGAAGCCTTAAGGGATATGTTATATAACCGTGACGGGCTTATGCTTGGTATCTGTAACGGTTTCCAGGCACTTATAAAACTTGGTCTTGTTCCTTACGGCGATGTAATTGATACTTCTGATACTTGTCCAACGCTAACTTATAACACTATCGGACGTCATATATCCACTATGGCAGATATAAAAGTTATGTCAAATAAATCTCCTTGGTTTAACAATGTTAAGCCGGGCGAAATATATAAAGTTCCATTGTCACACGGCGAAGGAAGATTTATCGTTTCTGACTTACATATGGAAGAACTTGTTAAATGCGGTCAGATTGCTACCTGCTATGTTGATAAAGACGGTAACCCTACTTACGATAAGTATGCTAACCCTAACGGCTCTAACTTTGCAGTTGAAGGTATAACAAGTAAAGACGGAAGAATTTTAGGTAAAATGGGTCACGCAGAAAGAATAGGGGATAACCTTTATAAGAATATTGACGGTAACTTTGATATGAAACTGTTTGAAGCAGGTGTATCATATTTTAAATAGGAGTGGTTTATTTATGGTAAACAGCGGGAAAAACAAAATAGAATGGGTATCACGAAATATGCCTATTTTAAATACAATTAAAGAAGATTTTGAAAAGACTAAACCGTTTCTTGGTAAGAAAATTACAATTTGTATTCACTTAGAAGCAAAAACTGCTTACTTCGCAACTGTTTTAAAAGCAGGCGGGGCAGAAGTTACTGCAACAGGCTGTAACCCATTGTCAACACAGGACGATGTTGCCGCTGCCTTAAGAGAAGTTTACGGAATTACCGTTTACGGAAAGCATGGAGAAACGGAAGAAGAGTATTTTAACGATTTAAGGAATGCGCTTTCCAATAATCCTGACATTATTATGGATGACGGGGGCGATTTAACCAACCTTATCCACTCGGAATATCCCGAACTTATTAAAACTCTTCAGGGCGGAACAGAAGAAACAACAACGGGAATATTAAGATTAAAAGCAAGAGAGAGAGCAGGGGAACTTAAATTCCCTGTTATCTCTGCCAATGATGCATACTGCAAATATCTTTTTGATAACAGATATGGTACAGGTCAGTCAGTATGGGACGGAATTAACCGAACAACTAACCTTATTGTCAGCAGTAAATATGTTGTTGTGGCAGGGTATGGCTGGTGCGGAAAAGGTACTGCTATGCGTGCAAAAGGTCTTGGTGCGAAAGTAATCGTCTGCGAGGTTGACCCTATAAAAGCAGTTGAAGCGGTTATGGACGGATTTTCCGTTATGTCTATGGAAGAAGCATCAAAAGTCGGCGATATATTTGTTACTGTAACAGGTTGCAAAGATGTTATTACAAAAAAACATCTTCTTAATATGAAAGACGGTGTTATTTTAGCAAATGCAGGGCATTTTGATGTTGAAATAAACAAAAATGATTTAATGGAAATATCAGATGAAAAGAAAGTTGTAAGAAATAATATTGAAGGTTATTTCGGAAAAGACGGTAAGATCAGAAACTTACTTGCAGAGGGAAGACTTGTTAATCTTGCCGCAGGTGACGGTCACCCTGCAGAAATTATGGATATGAGTTTTTCTATTCAGGCTTTAAGTTTAAAATATATAAACGAAAACTACAAAAATATGGAAAATAAGGTATATAATGTGCCTGATGTTTTGGATAAATATGTTGCAAATATAAAACTTAAATCTTTGGGAGTATCTATTGATACTTTATCTAAAGAACAGGAAGAATATATAAATAATTATATGGAGTAATAATATGAATATTCTTTTAAAAAACGCATATATTATAACTCTTGATGATGAGAAGATAATTGAAAACGGATATCTTGGGACAAACGGTAAAAAAATCTCATATATAGGGGATAAACTTCCCGATGAAAGTAAGTATGACTATGTTTTAGATTTAAAAGGGAAAACTGTTATGCCCTCTTTTTCGAATGCTCATTGTCACACAGCGATGACAATTCTCAGGAGTTATTCAGAGGGGTATCCTCTTCAGAGATGGCTTAATGAGAAGATTTTTCCTATTGAAGATAAACTTTCGGGAAATGAAATTTACTGGGGCACAATGCTTGGGATTGCAGAACTTTTAAAATTCGGGACAACTTTAGTAAATGACTGCTACTATTTTATGGAAGATGCCGTAAGAGCATATCGTGAAACAGGAATGAATGCCAACGTTTCAAGATGCGTTATGAACTTTGAAGAAAAGGACGATTATTCTTCCGACTATCGTATGAAAGAATGTATTGAACTTTATAAAAATTACAATGGTATTGATGACGATTTAATAAGAGTTGAAATGTTTCCTCATGCAGTTTATACCTGTTCATACAATTATTTAAAATATACGGCAGAAATTTCCCAAAAATATAATATGCCGATAACCTCACACTTATCGGAAAATGCACAGGAAGTTTCAGACTGTATTAAAAAATACGGAAAAACTCCTGTGGAAATTTATGAGGAAACAGGGCTTCTTTCCGATACAACATTAATGGCTCATTGTGTTCACTTAAATGATAATGATATTAAACTTTTAAAAGGTCACTATGTTGCACATAATCCTAAGAGTAATTTAAAACTCGGAAGCGGAATTTGTGACATATATAAGTACCAGCAAAACGGAATAAACATTGCAATCGGAACTGACGGAGCGTCAAGTAACAATAACCTTAATATGTTATCCGAGTTAAACTATGCTGCACTTTTAATGTGTAATAAAAATTCCGATCCATCTTATGTGTCCCCTTATGAAATATTAAAAATGGCAACCTTAAACGGTGCAAAAGCCATGCGAAGAGAAAATAAGGGAATGTTAAAAGAAGGATATGATGCCGATTTTATCATTTTAAATACTGATGAAATTTATCATCTGCCAAACCATAATGTTATAAATAATATTGTCTATGCGTCATGCGGTACGGAGGTTGAAACAACAGTATCGGGCGGTAAAATTCTTTACCATAAAGGCGAATATAAAACTATTGACATTGAAAGAGTAAAATCGGAAATACTAAAAATAAAAGAGAAAATTTTTTAAATTTGAAAAAATTAATTTAATTAGGAATTAGGAATTAGGAATGAGGAATAAAGGTATAAATTACTGGCGTAATTTATGGAATTGATGGGAAATCTTCGATTTCAAATAATTCCTGATTATATAAGAAATATAAAAAACGTTTATGGGATTGAATGAAAAAAATTAACAGTGCAAAAAGGCTGAATAGCATCTTTTTGCATTCCTCCATTCCTAATTCCTAATTCCTAATTAACAAAGGTTTAGAATTTTAAAAAATTATTTTTCAATTTAAAACTTTAAGGGGGGGGAACAAAATGCTTGAGAAGTTTGTAGAAAACGAATATATTGAACTTTCAAATGAATATAATAAAAACGCTCAGGTAAAAAAAGTTTCCCTTGAGTTTGAAAGCGAAAAATATTTTTATGATTTTAAAAAGACACTTGAAACTGACAGACGCGGAGAGGTTGGATTTTTAACAAGAAGAAAAAACGGCAAGTTCATTGTTATAAGGAGTAAAAAGTACCCCAAAGGTGCTTTTCGTATTCCCACAGGCGGAATAGATTTTTCTGAAAGCGCTATCCACGCATTACATAGAGAGGTCAAAGAAGAACTTGGCATTTTATTTGATATTGATAAATTCTTAGGAATTATTGAATATAATTTCCATTATAAAGATGATATAGTAAAATTTTATTCATATCTGTTTGTAATAAATGAAATTTCAGGAGAACTTATAAAAGATGCAACAGAGGACGAAATAGCAGACTACTTGGAAGTTGATGCTGATGGCCTTTTGGAACTTGCTGAAACACTTAACTCAATTTCAGGAGGCTGGCGTGACTGGGCGCATTTCCGATTAGAACTTATTGAATTTTATTTATCATATTTTCGGGAATTTTAACCTTTATTTATCAAAAATTTATAATTTAAAAACGCTATTGGAGAATACAATATGAGTGTAAAAGTAAAAATTGCAATAATCGTGTCAGTAACTTTATTTATAGTAGCAGGAAGTCTTATCGGACTTAGTATCTATTCGGTCAATGCTTTTATTAAAAGCGATGTGATTGCTTCCAATGTTACTTATAACGGAGTTTATATAGGAGATTTAAAAAAGGAAGATGCATTGACTCTACTTAAAAGCAAAACTTTTAACGCGGATTTACCTGTTAAAGTAAATTATAACGATAAATCCTTTGAATTTGCACCAAATGCTTCAGGGATAAATTATAACCTGGATGCTGTTGTCCATTACGCTTATAATAAAGGAAGAAGCGGTAACTTCTTTAGTGACCTTACCTCTATTATAAAATCACGCTTTTCGTTTGATGATATACCGAATTCCTATAATTTTGATATAGATGTTTTTGAGCAAACGATTAACACTCTTCTTGTTGCAAACGGAATAGATTTTAATAATTTTGATATAAAAGTTTACGAAAATTATGCATCGGTAAAAATAAACAGCGACCTTACAACTGTTGATTTTGACAAACTTTACTCACTTACTATGGAAAAAATTGATTTAAAAGAGGGAAGAAATATTGATTTACCGATAACAAAGATTGACAAAGTAACGCCAAAGATGATTTATGACAAAATATATGTTGAGCCAAAAAATGCATCAAGTAAAACTGAGAATGGCGTTACAACCATAACACCTCATACAGTCGGTGTTATTGTTAATATTTCGGATATTGAAAAAGCATTAAATGAGGGTAAAACCTCCTTTACAATTCCTGTTATAAAAAAGTATCCTGAAGTAAGAGTTGAAAATTTAAGCGGAGAACTTTTTTCTGATGTTTTAGGAAGTTTTACAAGTAAATATAACGCATCTCTTATCGGAAGAACTCAGAATGTTACACTTGCTGCCAAAAAAATAAACGGTATTATATTAAATTCAGGGGATATTTTTTCCTATAACAAAATTGTAGGCCCAAGAACTTCGGCTACGGGATTTTCCACCGCGACAGTTTATACAAGTAATGGACTTTCAGAAGAACTTGGCGGAGGAATATGTCAGGTTTCATCAACCCTTTATAATGCTGTACTTTATGCAGATTTAAAAATAGTTGAAAGAAAAAATCATATGTATACGGTAAGTTATGTAAGAAACGGACTTGATGCTACCGTTGCATACGGACTTATAGATTTCAGATTTATGAACAATTTAAAATCGCCAATAAAAGTTGTAACATCGACAGGCGGAGGTGTGCTTACAGTTACACTTCTTGGCAAGAAAGAAAACAATAATAAAGTAGAACTTTATACCAATACTTTGGAAAGTTATCCGTTTACCGAAAAAATTACACAAAACCCTGACCTTGAACCCGGTACAAAGAAAGTTACCCAAAACGGTGCTTACGGATATAAAATAAATGCTACAAAAGTTGTCAAAGATTCTTCGGGTAATATTATCCGTCAGGAATTCTTAGGCACTAATGTATATAAACCTCTTACAAAAATTATTGAAGAAGGTCCTCCGCTTCCGGTTACACCAGAGCCTGAAGTAAAAGAGGACACTCCTTTGATTGAAACTCCTCCAACCGAAACCACAGAGCCGGAAGAAACCCCTCCTGAAACACAGGAGCCTCAAATTCCTCAGGAAGACTTAAATGGGGAAGAAAGTCAGACTTCGGGAAGTGACATTAACGAGAATACTGAGCCTGTGGAAACAAACGGGCAGGAAGAAAATTTAAACGAAGAGGATGGCGAAAATTCTACACTTTAACAGTGTATTGGAAAAATGAAAGGAGCAAGTATGAAGTTATCATTTAGGGGAGGCGTGCATCCTGAGTCTAATAAAGGGCTTACCAAAGATAAGCCGATAAGAGAACTTGACGCACCAAAAACTGTTTATATTCCCTTAAGGCAACATATTGGGGCGCCTCTTGACCCTGTAGTTCAAGTAGGCGATGTTGTAAAAAAGGGGCAGTTAATTGGAAAAAGTGAAGCATTTGTTTCAGCTCCCGTTCATTCGTCAGTTTCAGGCAAGGTTACAGCGATTGAACCGTATTTTCATCCAAGCGGTGTTAAAACGAATACTGTAATAATTGAAAATGACTTTTTAGAAGAATGGGACCCCGAAATCAAACCGATAGGCGATTATAATGACTTATCGGCAAAAGAAATTGTTGAAATAATAAAAAATGCAGGTATTGTCGGCATGGGAGGAGCGGCATTTCCTACCCATGTTAAACTAAGTCCTCCGCCCGATAAGCAAGTTAAATATATTATTGTAAACGGTGCGGAATGTGAACCTTACTTAACAAGTGACTACCGTGCAATGATTGAGTATCCCGAAAAAATTATATACGGTCTTTTAGCCATTATGAAAATATTTAACCTTAAGACAGGTTATATAGGCGTAGAAGACAATAAGAAAGACGGCATTAAAAGTTTAAAAGACGCTTTGGGAAATGATACGTCAATTAAAGTTTTAACCCTAAAAACCAAATATCCGCAAGGTTCTGAAAAGCATCTTATCAAAGCCGTAACAGGTAAGGAAGTACCATCAGGAAAACTCCCTGTTGATGTGGGTGCGATTGTTATAAATGTTGATACTGCAGTAGAAGTATGTGAAACTTTAAAAACAGGCAGACCTTTAACTTCCCGAATTGTCACTGTTACAGGAGATGCGGTAAATAATCCCTGCAATTTGAGAGTAAGAATAGGCACTCCGTTTATTGATGTATTAAACGCTGCAGGCGGACTTAAAGACAATTTAAGAAAACTTATAATGGGTGGTCCTATGATGGGTATGGCACAATACAGCGTAGATGCTCCCGTTATAAAAGGAACATCAGGACTTTTAGCACTTACCGAAGACGAAATAAATGACAAGAAAGAACTTGCCTGCTTAAGATGTGCAAAATGTGTTGATGCGTGTCCTATGGGTCTTATGCCGTTATACATTTTACTGTATTCCAAAAAAGAAGATTACGAAAATATGAAAAAATATAATATTATGGATTGTATAGAATGTGGTTCCTGTTCTTATGCCTGTCCGAGTTTCAGAAATCCGGTTGAGCATATAAGAGTAGGCAAAGCAAAACTTCAGCTTGAAAATTTGAAGGAGGGGAATAAATAATGGATAAATTGATAGTTTCTTCATCTCCTCATATCACAGGCAAGAAAAGTACACCTTCCATTATGGCAGATGTGTTAATCGCACTTATTTTTCCCTTGATTGCGGGGGTATATGTGTTTGGGCTCAGAGCGCTTATACTGGTTGTTGTTTCAGTTTTGTCAGCCTGCCTTTTTGAGAGTTTATGGAATTTAATTTTACATAAAGAAAACACAATATCCGATTTAAGTGCATGTGTTACAGGCGCACTTATCGCTATGATTTTACCTGTAAGCGTACCGCTCTGGGTGCCTGTTATTGGCAGTTTGTTTGCCATTATAATAGCTAAGCAGTTGTTCGGAGGTCTTGGGCAGAACTTTGTTAACCCTGCTTTATCTGCAAGAGCATTTTTACTTGCATCATGGCCGCTCCTTACAACAGTTTTCGTAAAGACAAGGATAACATTACCGTTATTTTCTTCAGTTCCCCTTACCGATGCAATAACATCGGCAACACCTCTTAATTTGATGAAAGTATCAGGCGAGACTACTTCTTATATTAACTTATTTTTAGGTAATATATCAGGTTGCATAGGCGAAACAAGTGCAGTTGCAATACTCATTGGCGGTGCATATTTAGTTATAAGAAAAGTTATAACTTTGCATCTTCCTTTGTCTTACATATTATCTTCGGCATTTTTCGGATTTTTATTAGGTTATGACGGACTTTTTACGGGAGATGCTTTATTTACCGTACTTTCAGGCGGAATACTTTTTGGTGCATTCTTTATGATAACCGATTATGTCACAACGCCGACAACTAAAAAAGGTCAGATAACAGCCGGCATAATTGCAGGTTTTATAACAATTTTAATAAGGGTAAAAGGCGGCTATCCTGAAGGGGTAACTTATGCAATTTTATTTGTAAATGTTATTACTCCCCTTATCGATAAGTATATATCCCCTAAAAAGTATGGGAGGGTAGCAAAAAATGGTTAAGAATATTGTAAAATTAGGGCTTGTATTATTCCTTATATGCGGTATTTCAACAGGACTTTTATCTTTTGTAAATTCCCTTACTGCTCCTGTTATTTTGGAAAATGCAAAGAATCAGGAACTTTTAGCAAATAAAGAAGTTCTTCCCGAAGCAAGTGAATTTTCTATCGTGGCAGAAGATATTTCCGAAGGTAAAGATAACTTAGGAAATGTTGTAGGTTATGCAGTTAAAGTTTCACCAAACGGCTATGGTGGTAAAATAAATATGATAGTCGGAGTAAAATGCGACTATACGGTTTCAGGGGTTGAAATTCTTTCAATGTCAGAAACACCCGGACTTGGTGCAAAAGCGCAGGATAAAGCCTTTTTAAACCAGTTTGTTAAAAAAGATAAATCTATGAAACTAAAAGAAGATATTACTGCAATTTCAGGTGCAACAATAACAAGCACAGCAGTAACTGAGGGTGTTAAAGAGGCAATTTTGAAAATTGAAAAGGCAGGGGGAAAAATATAATGAAAAGTTTTTTTATAAAAATCATTAAAGAAAACCCTGTATTTGTTCTTTTACTTGGAACATGTCCTACTATTGCTACCACAACATCAGTTTCAAATGCAATAGGTATGGGGCTTTCTGCAACGGCGGTTTTAATCTGCTCAAATGTTGTTATATCAATGCTTAAAAAAGTTATTCCTGATAAAATCAGAATAGCAAGTTACATTGTAATTATCGCTTCCTTTGTTACCATAGTTGAAATGCTTTTAAAAGCTTATGCAGTCGATATTTATAATTCACTTGGATTATTTATTCCTTTGATTGTTGTTAACTGTATCATTTTAGGAAGAGCCGAAGCGTTTGCTTCTAAAAACAGTGTGGGTGCATCTTTTTTAGACGGTCTTTCTATGGGACTTGGGTTTACTTTTGCACTCTTTATTTTAGCGAGCGTAAGAGAAATAATAGGAAACGGAACATTTTTAAACATTGCTCTCTTTGGTGAAAACTTTAAACCTGCGACAATGTTTGTTATGGCACCGGGAGGATTTATCGTGTTTGGCATTGTGCTTGGCATAGTAAATCTTTTAACTAAAAAAGGAGGTGCCGTTAAATGAGTTTTTCAAGTATTTTTTCAATAGTTATAGGCGCAATCTTTATAGAAAATGTTATTTTTTCTAAATTCCTTGGCATCTGTCCGTTCCTTGGAGTATCAAAGAAAACTGATACTGCAGTAGGTATGGGTATGGCAGTAACTTTTGTTATGGCACTCTCATCAGCACTTACATATCTTGCACAGGAATATATTTTAGTTCCTCTTAATATGGAATATTTGCAGACTATAACCTTTATTTTGATTATAGCAGCACTTGTTCAGTTAGTTGAAATGGCGATTATGAAACTAAGCCCTCCTCTTTATGAAGCGCTTGGAATTTATCTTCCGCTTATAACAACAAACTGTGCAGTTTTGGGAGCAGCCATCTTAAATGTGCAAAACGGATATAATTTTGTTATGTCTATAGTTTATGGCGCTTCGGTTGCTATTGGATTTACGGTTGCAATTTTCCTTTTTGCAGGTGTAAGAGAAAGGCTTGAAAATGCCGACATTCCTGAATTTATGAAAGGAACACCAATCGCTCTTGTGTCAGCAGGACTTATTGCGATGGCATTTTTAGGATTTTCAAATTTAAACATTTAAAAAAATGAGGAATTAGAAATGAGGAATTAGGAATAAATGTATCGATTGCAGTGCAATCAATGAATTAAATTCATAAATCGCTGTGCGATTTATACCATAATTATTCACTATTCATCATTCATTATTCATTATTCATTATATTAAAAGAGCAATTAAATGAGGTTATATATATGAAAGAAATATTAATTCCTGCCATAATTCTTGCAAGTCTCGGCTTAATATTTGGTATAATGCTTGGGATTTTTGCAAAAATATTTATGGTAAAAAAAGATGAAAGAACAGAAAAAATAGAAGAGTTACTTCCCGGTGCAAACTGCGGAGGTTGCGGATATGCCGGTTGCGGAGGATATGCAAAAGCCATTGTGGAAAACGGTGCTTCGGTTTCTCTTTGCTCAGCAGGCGGGACAGATACTGCCAGAAAAATCGGCGAAATAATGGGCGTCACAGTAGAAGAAAGCGAGCCTATGGTTGCAAGAGTATTCTGCAAAGGTGCAACCGATAAAGCCAACATTAAACTTAAGTACAAAGGGACAGAAGATTGCTTTTATACTAAAAGAATGGCAGGCGGTCCTAAAGAATGTCAGTACGGATGTATCGGTCTTGGCTCTTGTGTTTCCGTTTGTAAATTTGATGCAATACATATCATAGACGGCGTTGCAGTTGTTGATGAAGATAAATGTACTGCATGCGGGGCATGTGTTAAAAAATGTGTTCAGGGTATTATCCGTATTGTTCCAAAATCAAAATCACATGCAGTTTTATGCTCAAATCACGATAAGGGCGCAGTTGCCAAAAATTTATGTAAAGTAAGTTGTTTAGGCTGTAAAATCTGTGAAAAGAACTGTCCTTCCGAAGCAGTTAAAGTTGAAAATAATTTAGCCGTAATTGATTACGAAAAATGCACAAACTGCGGAATATGTTCTGAAAAATGCCCGAAAAAAATAATAATATAAAAAGAATTAGGAATTAGGAATGAGGAATTAGGAATAAATGTATAAATTACTTGCGTAATTTATGCATTGAACGGGAAATCTTCGATTTCAAATAATTCTTGAGTACACAAGAAATATAACAATGTTTATGGGATTAAATCAAAATGGAATTAACATTGCAAAAGGCTGAATAGCATCTTTTGCATTCCATTATTCCTAATTCCTATTTCCTAATTCCTAATTAAACGAAGTTGTGAATTAAAGTTTGGAGAGCAATATGAGTATTATATCAGCATTCTTTAAAGGAATATTATATATTTTTTCTTTCCTTACACCTTTATCTTATGAGGGTATGGACGGGCTTATTTACTATACGAATTTTAATTTAATAACGGGAGGATACGACAGTATCCTTCCCATTATTACAAGTTTTTCGGTTATCCTTGCGATAGTGTATTTTTTAAAAAGCGACCTCTTTTTACTTTATAAAACGTCAGGTTGTTTATTAAAGGATATAAAAGAAAAAAATTTAAATCTTGATACCAAAGAAGAAGATAAAAAACATCTTTTAATGTTTATATTCGGTAGTTTTACATTGGTTTTTACACCTCTTTTTGAACTTTTATTTAAAGGAATGAGAGGAAATATAGTTATTATATCATTGGGACTTATTCTTTCGGCTTTCTTTATTATAATGTCAGGTTTTATTAAAGAAAAAAACTTAAAAAGTTCAAATGAAACTATCCTTAATGCAGTAAGCGTATCGGTTTTTAGAATGTTATCGATAATTCCAGGACTTTCAGGAGTTGCCGGAATGTACTACATAAGTTTAGTATCAGGTTTTACAAAGGAATTTGCATTTAAATTTACATATCTTATAACACTTGTATGGGCTGTATTCTCATTTATAAGAAATATAATTATGCTTTTTATACACGGCGTAACCGTAAATTACGGAGTGTTTTACTACATATTCTTTACTATTGGTGCAATAGGTATAAGCGGATTTTCAATTTACTTATTTAAAAAATCTATAGAAAACAAAAAAACTTATTATTTTGGTATTTTTAATATTATTCTTGCAATAATAACATTTCTAATCTTTATAAGAGGTTAATAAATATGGCAACTACAAACAAAAGAACAACAAAATCAAAAAATGAAGCAGCCAAGAAGCGTGCTTTAAAGAAACAAAAAGAACAAAAGAAAAAAGTATTTAAAACTTTGGGACTTATAACATTATATATAGTCTTTGCTGTTTTAATGTTTTTAAGTTTCTATTCTATGCTTTTATCCTATTTCGGAGAGATTATAAAGAATACTTTTTTAGGGCTGTTCGGCTCGGTTTCTTATATTCTGCCATTTGGATTAATTTACGGATTTATCTATTATTTTATGGAAAAGAAGAGAAAGGGAAACTTTTCAAAACTATATCTTCTTTCCGGAATATTCCTAAACTTAAGCATAATTTTTGAACTGGCAGCATTCAAGGGACAGGCAGTTCCTATAATTATTGAAAACTTTTTTACAAACGGAATAAATCATATCGGCGGTGGAATTGTCGGTGGTTTTATTGCAGAGCCTGTAAAAAGTCTTATATCCTTTACGGGAGCATTGATATTATTTATTGTTACCCTTATGTTTCTTCTTTTTGCGTTCTTCTATGAACAAGTGCTTTTACTGTCAGCACATATTGTAAAAACTATAAAAGAAAGAAAAGAGCAAAAGAAACTTTTAGAAAAGGAAGAAAAGAAAAACAAGGATAAGAAAGAAGAAAAAGCCGAAATTAAAGAGGTAAAACCTCTTAACGATTTAGAGAATGTTTTAGTGTATGACGATGACAAAATCCCTGAGCCTGAAACATACCCTGATAAAAATCCTGACCGTTTTGATGAAATTTTAGCATCTTATGAAATGCCAAAGGCAAAAGAAGATGATTTAAATATTGAAGATAATATTGTTTTAATTGAAAGAACTGAGTTAGAGCAGGAACTCTTAAACGAAAAAGAAAATCTTGACAATATTTTATCGGGCGGAAAAAATATCCCTGAAAAAGAGGGAGAGCCACCTGCTAAAAAAACAATAAACAGAAAAATCGAGTATAAATTCCCGTCTGTTGAACTTTTAGAAGATAATAAGGCAGTGCGTACAGGAGGAGTTTCCGACCTTAAAGAAAAAGCCATCAAGTTAGAAAACATATTGGAAAGTTTTGGCGTTGACGCAGAGGTTGTGAATATTGAAAAAGGTCCGTCTATAACAAGATTTGAACTTCAGCCTAAATCAGGGGTAAGAATTTCTAAAATACAAAGTCTTTCAGATGATATAAAAATGAATCTTGCCGCAGCAAGTATAAGAATTTCGCCTATTCCGGGAAAAACTGTTATAGGTATTGAAATTCCTAATGATAAAATAACCCCTGTTTTTATAAAAGATATAATAACAAGCGATACCTTTAAAGAACACAAATCGAAAATTGCCTTTACTGTCGGTATGGATATAACAGGAAATCCGATTATCGGCGACCTTGCAAAAATGCCTCACGTTCTTATTGCAGGTGCTACAGGGTCGGGTAAGAGTGTATGTATAAATACTCTTATAACGTCAATTTTATATAAAGCAACACCTAATGAAGTTAAACTTATAATGATTGACCCGAAAGTAGTTGAACTTGGTGTTTATAACGGAATACCCCACCTTTTAATCCCTGTTGTAACCGATCCTAAAAAAGCAGCAGGTGCGCTTAACTGGGCAGTTATGGAAATGGAAAACAGATATAAACTGTTTGCTCAGGCGGGAGTAAGAAATATCGAAGGATATAACAGTCTTTGTGAAAAAAATAATGACGAAGAGGGCAAACTGCCTCAGATAGTTATAATAATAGACGAACTTGCAGATTTAATGATGGTTGCTTCAAAAGAAGTGGAAAGTTATATCTGCCGTATTGCGCAACTTGCAAGAGCAGCAGGTATGCACCTTGTTATCGCAACTCAAAGACCATCGGTAAATGTAATCACAGGGCTTATTAAAGCAAATGTTCCGTCACGAATTGCTTTTGCAGTTACCAGCCAGATTGACTCAAGAACAATCTTGGATATGAGCGGTGCTGAAAAACTTTTAGGAAAAGGCGATATGCTTTATTATCCTCAGGGCGAGTCAAAACCGATAAGAGTACAAGGCTCATTAATTGTGGATAAAGAAGTTGAAAGAGTTGTAAATGTTGTAAAAGCAAACTCAGAGGTAGTATATAACGAAGATATTTTAGAGCATCTTGAAAAAGAACAAACCTTTGAGGGCGATACAAAATCCCGTGAAGAAGAGGCTCTTGACGCAGACGAAATGCTTCCTCAGGCAATTGAGGTTATACTCGATAATAATCAGGCGTCTGTTTCACTCCTTCAAAGAAAGTTAAAACTCGGTTATTCCCGTGCAGCCCGAATTGTTGACCAGATGGAAGAGCGAGGAATTGTAGGACCGTCTGAGGGAAGCAAACCAAGGCAGATACTTATTACTAAAGAACAATACTATGAAATGGAACTAAATTCAATTCGTAATTAAAATTACGAATTGAATAGGTAATAACTAATAGTGAAGAGTGAAGAGGTAAGGTAAAAATTGCGATGCAATTTTTGAAAATAACGGGAAATCTTCGATTTCAAAATTGAACCAAACAGTTAAAATAATCTTGATGGGTTTAATGGAAGTGTCATTAAAACAGGGCAAAATCGCTGTATAGCATGATTTTGTCTTCCATCACTTCGCACTTCGCACTTCGCATTTTGAATTATTTTATATCAGGGAGACTAATTATGAAAATAATTATTGTAGGTTGCGGTAAAGTAGGCGAAAAACTACTTGAAAAATTAAGCCATGAAAAAGAACATGATATTACCGTAATTGATTTAAAGGCTGACAGAGTAAACGATGTCGTAAACGAATATGATGCAATGGGAGTTATAGGAAACGGATTTGATGTTGATACCCTGCTTTCAGCCGATGTGGAAAACTGTGATATTTTGATTGCTGTAACAGGCTCAGATGAAGTAAATCTTATGACTTGCCTTCTTGCTAAGAAAAAGGGTAATTGCCAGACTATCGCAAGGGTAAGACAACCTGAATACCATAAGTCAATCAAAATAGTAAAAGAAGACTTGGGGCTTACTTTGATTGTTAACCCTGAATTTGCCGCAGCAAGTGAAATTGCAAGGGCGCTTCGTTTCCCTTCTGCAATTCAGATTGATACGTTTGCAAAAGGAAGAGTTGAAATTTTAAAATTCAAAGTTCCTAAAGAATCGGTTATAAACGGACTTAAAGTATATGAAATTTCAACCAAACTTAACAGTGATATTTTAGTATGCGGTGTTGAAAGAGGAGAGGAAGTATTTATTCCTTCGGGTAATTTTGTCATAAAAGAAAAGGACCTGGTAAGCATTATTGCAGCACCGACTAAAGCAACACCGTTTTTTAAAACAATAGGAATTAAAATAAATAAGGTTAAAGATACAATTATTATAGGCGGAGGAGCAACTGCATATTATCTTTCAAAATTACTGATAAGAACGGGTATTGATGTTAAAATTATAGAACAGAAACCTCAAAGATGCGAACATCTTGCAGAGGCACTTCCTAAAGCAACAGTTATCTGCGGCGATGCAACCGATAATAAACTGCTTTTGGAAGAAGGAATTGAAAGAGCAGAATCAGTTGTAACTCTTACTAATATTGATGAAGAAAATATAATGCTCTCGCTTTTTGCCAAAACTCTTACGCAAGGGAAAATTGTTACAAAAATCAACCGTGTTTCGTATGACGAAGTAATAAACAATATGGACCTTGACACAATCATATATCCTAAAGAAATAACGGCAGAGAATATCTTAAGATTTGTAAGAGCAAAAAAGAATACTTTCGGAAATAATGTTGAAACTCTGCATTATATTTTAGACGGAAAGGCAGAAGCGTTGGAATTTAACATAATGGAAGATTCTCCTGTCTGCAATAAACCTATAGGAAAATTAAACTTAAAGAAAGATATTTTAATAGCGTGTATAAACAGAAACGGACAGATTATTCATCCGAGAGGTTATGATGTAATAAAACCGAATGATACCGTTGTTATTGTTACAACTCACAGGGGATTTAAGGATATTTCGGATATTTTAGAGGATTAATTATGAACTATAAAACTATTTTTTATATGTTGGGTATGGTTATAGGGTGTGAAGGATTTTGTATGTTTCTCCCTTTAATCTGTGCCTTATGTTATGGTGAAAAAGAGTGGTATCACTTTTTATTTACAATTATACTTTGCTTTATTTTTGCACTTATTCTTACTTATAAAAAACCTGAAAAGAAAAATATCTATGCAAAAGAAGGCTTTGTTATTGTAAGTTTAAGTTGGATATTTATGAGTATCTTCGGCTGTATTCCCTTTATGTTATCGGGCGTAATAAAAGAATTTATTCCTGCCCTTTTTGAAATAGTATCAGGGTTTACAACTACGGGTGCGTCTATACTTTCTGACTTAACTATTGTCCCCAAATCAATTTTGTTCTGGAGAAGTTTTACCCACTGGTTAGGCGGAATGGGCGTTCTTGTTCTTTTAGTTGCTATTCTCCCTTTGTCAGGCGGAAGCAATCTGCACCTTCTTCGTGCCGAAACTACAGGCCCCGCTGTTTCAAAGCTTGTACCTAAAGTAAAATCAAGCAGTAAAATACTTTATGCCATATATATAGGTTTAACATTTTTACAGGTTATACTTCTTTTACTTTCAGGACTTAACCTGTTTGAAGCGTTGACTTTAAGTTTCGGAACAGCAGGTACAGGAGGATTTGGAATTTTAAATTCAAGTATCGGCGAATATTCAAATTTAGTTCAGTGGATTATTTCCATATTTATGATACTTTTTGCTATTGACTTTTCGGTATATTATCTTATAATTATAAGGAAGGTCAAACTTGCAATTAAGTCGGAGGAAGTACGGGCATTTCTTGGAATTATATTTGCATCAGTACTTATTATAACTTTAAACTGTTATCACATTTTCGGGAATATATTCGAAACAATAAGACACGCCTTTTTTCAGGTAAGTTCAATTATTACGACAACAGGATACACTACTACAAATTTTGATATGTGGCCTGAACTTTCAAAAACCATTCTTATTGCTTTAATGTTTATAGGTGCCTGTGCAGGAAGTACGGGCGGCGGTGTCAAAGTTTCAAGAATTCTGATTTTACTTAAATCAATTATTAAGGAAATCAAAGTTGCCGCACACCCTAAAAGCACTCATAAGTTACTGCTTAACGGAAGACCGATTGAGCATGAAACTGTAAGGGCAGTCAATGTGTATATGGTATCTTATATTGTTATTTTTCTTGTTTCGCTGCTTATTGTATCTATAGATAATATAGATTTTACTACTCATTTTACAGGAGTACTTGCAACTATGGGAAACATCGGTCCAGGTATGAGTAAAGCGTATGCAAATTTTACAGCCTTTTCCAATCGCTCCCTTATAGTATTTATTTTTGATATGCTGGCAGGAAGGCTTGAAATTTTTCCGCTTTTAATATTATTTTCAAAATACACCTGGAAAAAGTAGGGGATGTTAAAAACTCCGGACCGATTGTAGGGGAGTGCCTTAAGTGCTCTCCCGTAAATGCCAAGTTAAAAAGATTAAAATTTAACAAATTTAAGGAGAAACCTATGAAAAACTTTGATCAGAATATGATTGTATCAAACGAACTTGGGAAAGATGATATTAAGTTCTATAATGTGAAAGAGGCACCGTTTAAAATATATGGTATGTATCAAAAGGAAGTTGGTAAGCCTTTTTCCAGAATGGATTTAGATGTTTCCAAAAAAGTAAGTGACGGAGTTTTTCAAACTGCCTCTTGTACTGCAGGAGGAAGAATAAGGTTTAAAACTTCTTCTCCTTATGTTGCTGTCCGATTAAGGTATGACGGAGAAACTGCCAGATGGCCTCAGATGTCAGGTGCTGCAACAAACGGGCTTGATTTATATGAAAATGTTGACGGATACGAAGAATTCAGAGGGCTTTTTATTCCGCCTCTTGACAAAAGAGATAATTATGAACAGATAATTGAATTTTCAAATGACGGAATGCACGATTTAACTTTAAATATGCCTATTTACGGAAAAATTGATGAACTTTATATAGGTATAAAAGAAGATGCTTGTCTTTTAGAAGGAAGAAGTTATAAAAACGAACTTCCGATTGTTTTCTACGGTTCTTCCATAACTCAGGGAGGATGTATGTCAAGACCGGGTATGAATTATGAGAATATTTTATCAAGAAAATATAATATAGATTTTTTAAATCTTGGTTTTGCGGGAAATGCAAAAGGCGAAGAAGAAATCGCAAAGTACATAGCAAACCTTAAAATGAGTATGTTTGTCTATGATTATGATTTTAACGCACCCGATAAAGAATATTTAGAAAAAACTCATGAAAAAATGTTTAAAATAATAAGAGAAAAAAACCCAAATCTGCCTATAATAATTATGTCAGGCGTTTCAGGGAAAGATTATAATAACAGAGTCCTAAGAAGAGATGTAATTAAAAAAACTTATGACAATGCAGTATCATCAGGAGATAAAAATGTTTATTTCATTGACGGGCTTAATGTATTTAAAAAATACGGATATGGCTGGGGAGAGCCTACTTTGGAAGGTGTTCATCCTACCGACTTGGGATTTTCATTAATTGCAAAGGCGATTGGCGAAGTTTTTGAAGACAATAAACTTATTTAGTTAAGTTTAAATAAAAGAAAGGAAAGAGTGATACAATGAATGTATTAGTAACAGGGGGAGCAGGTTATATCGGCTCTCACACATCAGTGCTTTTACTTGAAGCAGGTTATGATATAGTTGTTCTTGACAATTTATCAAACAGTTCGGAAGAAGCACTTTCAAGGGTTAAGAAAATAACCGGTAAAGATTTTAAGTTTTATAAAACTGACCTTTTAGATTATGAAGGGGTAGAAAAAATCTTTAAAGAAAACAAAATAGATGCAGTAATCCACTTTGCAGGATTAAAAGCAGTTGGAGAAAGTGTTTCCATTCCTTTAAAATATTATGAAAATAATATTTCGGGAACATTAAAACTTTTAGATGTTATGGGAAAATATAATGTTAAAAAACTTGTTTTCTCATCTTCTGCAACTGTTTACGGAGACCCGCATACAGTGCCTATTAAAGAAGATTTCCCTCTTTCATGCACCAATCCATACGGAAGAACAAAACTTATGATTGAAGAAATTTTAAGAGATTTATATGTATCTGATAACGAATGGGATATCGCAATATTAAGATACTTTAATCCTGTGGGCGCTCACGAAAGCGGACTTATAGGGGAAGACCCTAACGGTATTCCTAACAATCTTTTACCTTATATTTCTCAGGTTGCTGTTGGCAAATTAGAATGTTTATCAGTTTTTGGTGACGATTACGATACCGAAGACGGAACAGGGGTAAGAGATTATATTCACGTAATGGATTTATCTGACGGCCATATAAAAGCACTTAACAAAGTAGCAAAAAAATCAGGTGTCGTTACCTATAATTTAGGTACAGGCAATGGTTACAGCGTTCTTGATATGGTTAAAGCGTTTTCAAAGGCATCAGGTAAAGAAGTAAAATATAAAATTGCACCAAGAAGACCCGGCGATATTGCTAAATGTTATGCAGACCCTAAAAAAGCAGAAGAAGAACTTGGCTTTAAGGCAACAAGAGACTTAGACGATATGTGCCGTGACGCTTGGAGATGGCAGGAGGGAAACAAAAATGGATACAAAAAATAGTGCATTAATTGTTATGGCGGCAGGTATGGGAAGCCGTTTCGGAGGACTAAAACAAATGGAGCCTTTAGGTCCTCACGGAGAAGTTATTTTAGACTACTCTGTTTATGATGCTATGGAAGCAGGTTTTAATAAAATCGTTTTCGTAATAAAAAAGGCTATTGAAAAAGATTTCAGAGAACTAGTTGGTAAAAAGTTCGAATCTAAAGTTGACGTTAGTTATACTTTCCAGGAACTTGACGATTTACCTGAAGGCTTTTCCGTTCCTGAGGGAAGAGAAAAACCATGGGGAACAGGTCAGGCAATTCTTACAGCAAAAGATATTGTTAAAACACCTTTTGCAATTGTAAATGCTGACGACTACTACGGAAAAAGTGCTTACAAAATTGTTCACGACCATCTTATGACAAGTGATGAAATGTGTATGGCAGGTTACTTACTTGGCAACACAATTTCCGATAACGGTACTGTTGCTCGTGGTATTTGCGAAATGGAAAACGGATACCTTAAGAAAATCGTTGAAACAACTGATATTGATAAAAACTCAGGTTTTCCTATGGATACACTTGTTTCAATGAATATGTGGGGCTTGCAGTCTGATTTCTTTGAAAAATTAGAAGCAGGATTTATAGATTTTCTAAAAACAAACGATAATCCTCTAAAAGGCGAATATTTCATTCCTAAATTTATCGATCGCTTAATTCAGGAAGAAGGCGCAAAAGTAAAAGTATTAAAAGCTACTGATAAATGGTACGGTGTTACTTATAAAGAAGATTCTGACATTGTTAAAGCCGCTTTCAAAAAATTTGATGAAGAAGGATTATATCCTAATATGTAATAAATATGCCAAGTGTTTTAAAAACACTTGGCATATTTAGTTATATTGCCCTTGTTGTAGGGGTCGGCGTCCTCGACGACCCGAAAGGAACAGACAAATACAGGTATCTGCCTTAAGAGTCGGGTTTATTGACTTCGTCAGTTGTATTGCCATTGCCAAAGGGTTCGGCAAGAATGGATAAATTACACAATAAAATAAGTTAGTAAAAATGCAAATACTGCGCACAGCGTTTTACCTAAAAAGTAAGACGCTGTGTTTATTTTTTCTGAAAAAGATTTTAACTGCATAAACACACAAAATCCTGAAAAGGTAACAAGAAAAGAGGAAATTGCCGCTTTTAATCTTAATGAAAGGGTTGATGAAACTATAACTTTTATTCCGTTTGTCATTTCCAAAAGCCCGAAAAGAAGCCCTTTAAATGAAAAAGAGTCTACGCTCGGAATAAGGTTTAATAGCGAAATAACCGAAGAAAAGAAAAGTATAACACCAGTTATATTTATAAGACTTTCCATACTTTTTCTAATGCTGAAAGAAAGGGCAGGAAGAAAGGATATTTTTTTATTTTCTTTTGGTATAGAGTATTTTACTTTGGAAGCAGAAAATGAAGTTATAATTGCGTAAATAAGCGAGGAGAAAACGTGGGATATGTAAATTATCATTCCTGTGTGAATACTTTTAAAAAGCACTCCTCCTACCATTCCTATTATAAAACCCGGACCCGAATTATTGGCAAATATCAAAAGCCTGTCTTTTTCATTTTTTCCTATTTTTCCTTTTTCAAAAAGTTCCAGTGCCATTTTTCCTCCGATTGGGTATCCGCAAAGAATGCCCGATATATATGCAGGGACAGACTGGGGCGAAATATTAAAAAGTTTTGATAAAAACAAGGTAAAATAATTATTGGGTATAGAGGTTTCGGTTATAATATAAGAAACAATTAAAAAAGGAAAAAGTGCAGGAATAACCGATTTTAAGCATAAATCAAGACTTGAAGCAACGCTGTTTGAAACCTCAAGCGGAAAAATTACTAAAAGAATAAGAAAAATCAAAGTCAATATTAGCATAAACCATCACCGCTAAAAGTATATTATTTATAGGTGATATTTATGAAAAAATTAAACATAAAAAAGAAAATGGCAGATACTCTCGATTTACCTGAAGAGTATGTGGTGGGGAGTTTGAAAATCAGTATTGTTGATTTTAACACAATCGGAATTTTAAATTACAAAAGCATTGTTGAATACGGAGAAAATCTTATAAAAATAAACACAAAGGATAAAATGATAAGAATAGAGGGTAAATCACTTATAATAGATAATATTACAGATGACGAAATAAAAATAAAAGGGGATATAAGTAGTGTTATGTTTGAATAAAAATGGAAATATTTCGCAATAATAATTGTAATTTTAAAAAAACTGTGATATAATGTTAAAAGTATTTGTGATCGGAATCGAGTGCGACCGCACCCTTAATGGGTGATGCAGGGAGCACACAAAAGTTGTGTCGTTTTGTAATGAATAATGAATATTGAAAAACGAATAATGAATAATTAAGGTAAAACGCTGTGCGTTTTCAAATTAAATTCATAAATTGCTTTGCAATTTGTACCACAATTATTCATCATTCATTATTAATTATTAATTATTTTGAGCCAATTAGGCAGGAACGGACATTTAAAAAAAAGGAGGTTTATTGTGGCAAAAGCAAAAAAACTTAAAATTATTCCGCTTGGAGGACTTAACGAGATTGGCAAAAATCTCACTGTGTTTGAGTACGGAAAAGATATTATAGTCTTAGATTGCGGAATTGCCTTCCCTGACGAAGAAATGTTAGGGGTTGATTTGGTTATTCCCGATTTTAATTATCTTATAAAAAATGCTAATAAAGTAAGAGGGTTGGTTTTAACGCACGGGCATGAGGACCATATAGGTGCTATTCCCTATTTGTTAAAGGAACTTAATGTTCCCGTTTACGGAACAAGGCTTACTTTAGGACTTGTTGAGCATAAACTTAAAGAACATAATATTTTATCTTCTGCTAAACTTAATAAAGTATCTGCCGGCGATAAAATAAAACTTGGAGAAATTACAGTTGAATTTATCAGAACAAACCATTCTATTGCAGATGCTTGTGCAATAGCATTCCACACACCTGTGGGAATTATTCTTCATACGGGGGACTTTAAAATTGATTCAACCCCTGTTACAGGTCAGATGATTGATTTGGCAAGGTTTGCCGAACTTTCAAAAGAGGGTATCACCCTTTTAATGTCGGACAGTACCAACGCTGAAAGACCAGGATACACAATGTCGGAAAGTACCATAGGCGGTACGCTTGACGAAATTTTTTCACAAAATAAGAAAAACAGGATTATCGTTGCAACTTTTGCTTCAAACATTCACAGAATGCAACAAATTATTGATACGGCTCACAAATGCGGAAGAAAAGTTGCAGTTTCAGGAAGAAGTATGGAAAATATCCTTACTGTCGCAATAGAGTTAGGATATATGAAAGTGCCAAACGGTGTTCTTGTAAATATAGACAATCTGAAAAAATATAATAAAGAACAAACTGTTATAATAACCACAGGTTCTCAGGGAGAGCCAATGAGTGCATTGTACCGAATGGCATATTCTGACCATAAAAAAATTGAGATAACATCGGGAGATGTTGTGGTAGTATCTGCTTCGCCTATTCCTGGGAACGAAAAGTTTATTTCAAGAGTTATAAACGAACTGTTTAAAAAAGGCGCAAAAGTTATTTACGAATCAATGGCAGATATTCACGTATCAGGGCATGCCTGTCAGGAAGAATTAAAACTTATTTTAGGGGTTACAAAACCTAAATTCTTTATGCCTGTTCACGGTGAATACCGTCACTTGATAAGGCATGGTGAACTTGCCGAAAAAGTCGGCATTGATTCTAAAAATATATTTATTTCTGAAAACGGAAAAGTTCTTGAAGTATCTGAAAAAAGTGCAAAGTTCAATTCTACAGTTCCGTCAGGCAGAGTGTTTGTTGACGGGCTTGGAGTCGGAGATGTCGGAAATATCGTAATAAGGGACAGAAAACATCTTTCTCAGGACGGTCTTATCGTTATTGTTGTTACTTTGTCACAGGACAGAAAGATAGTTGCAGGCCCTGATATCATATCAAGAGGCTTTGTATATGTAAGAGAAAGCGAAGATCTTATGCAGGAAGCAAAAGAAGTTGCACTTACTACTTTGGAAAAATGCCTTGAAAAAGGCGCTGTTGACTGGGCAAGTCTTAAGGGCGAAGTAAAGGGCGATGTGTCCGACTTTATCTTTAAAGAAACAAAGAGAAGACCAATGATACTTCCTGTTATTATGGAAATATAAGTTAAATGCAAAATGCAGAGTGCAGAATGCAAAATGAAGGAAGGCGAAATGATGCTATACAGCCATTTCGCCCTCTTTTTTTGCATATACGAACTATCCGATGCAAACGACATAAATGCCTTCCCTACAATTTTAATTTCATAAATTTCTCATTTTGCATTCTGCACTCTGCATTTTGCATTTACATCAGAGTCCAAAATACTCTAAAATCCCCTGATATATAGCATAAGCAAATCCTTCGGGGTTAGTATCCATTTTATATGCGTCTGACGGGTTTGTTATAAATCCAAGTTCAATTAATAAAGCAGGCATAACTGTTCTTCTTAAAACAAAAAGATTGTTTCCTAACTTTACCCCCCTGTTTCTCATATTAAGTCTTGTCACAATAGAATTTAATATAAGGGTTGCCATATTATAGGCAGGGCCCGAAAGCCTGTAGGTTAAAATTTCAGTCCCGTTAGCCTGAGGGTTTGCTACTGCATTTGTATGAATACTTATAAAAAAATCTGCTCCCCATGTATTAGCCATTCTTACCCTCTCGGCAAGGCTTCCCGCATTTGAATTTCCAAGTACCTCATTTGGAGTTTTTCTTGATAACATTACCTGAAAATTTCCGTTTTCTAAAAGTAAATCTCTTAAAAGAACTCCCACTCTGTAGGTTATATCTGCCTCGTTAAGTCCGTTTCCTGTTGCCCCTGTATTAGGACCTGACGGATTGTGTCCTTGGTCAATAAAAATTTTTATAGCCATATAATATCACCTTAGTATATTATATGCCTGTAATTCCAAATTGGATTTTTACTAAAATTATTATAAAAAGTTTTTATTGACAAATATTTCCTTTTTGTGGTATATTAAAGTTGCAAGTTGCAACGATATACAAAGGAGGACATTATGAACAACATTAATGATTTAAGAAAAAGTTTGAGAGAAAATCCTGGCAGGCGGGAAGAAATTTGTAAGCAAACAGGGCTTGCATTTAGCGCTTTAAAGAGAAAATTGTATAAACCCGGCGCATTTACTTTTTTTGAGATTTTGATATTTCGGAAAATAATGCATTTAACTATGGACGAAACTATAAAAATTTTTGCACCATTTGTTGCAAATCACAACTCGAAAGGAGAAAACTAATGATAAACATTGTAAAAGACCAGAAAGAAATCAAAACTTATATTGAAGGAACAAGACGAATGTTTGAGATGTACAGGCTGACTCTTAAATATAATATGGAAGAAACAATTTATGAGAAAAAATTTATAGATATTGTGAAAAACTCATTAAAAAGCGAGGATTATGCTCCCGACACGGTAAAAGGGAAAATACTTCGCGAAAATTTACTTGGGGACAGAACATTATCCAGTATATCAAACGAAACCAATTACAGCGTAGCGCACATTTACTTTATTAAGCAAAAGATATTAAAAGAGTTTGCAACTCTTGCATTTGAGGTGATACTGCTATGAGTTATGCCAAAGTTAGAAAACTTGCCAAAAACTATTATAAAATAGAACAATATTTATTTTTTTATGAAGATATATCAAAGAATAAAAAATTCTTTTTAAACAGGGATTTTTTAGGAAAAGACTATAAAAGTTTTGTGAAAATTATAAGATATATGAAAATTTATAAATCGATTTTTTTAAAATGCTTAAACAAACTTCCCGAAGGCGATGCGTTTATTGTAAGGGAAATATATGTAAAAGGCAAAAGTCTTTATGCTGTTGCTTTCGAAAATTACATAAGTGACTCAACTGCCTACAGAATACTTAAAAAATTTAATTTTATTTTCTTTTCCGATATGAAAAAAGTTTCAAGAATAGTAAATCCTTTACTTGAGGAATTAAGAGATAAAACATAAAATTAAAATGACAAAGAAAGGAAAACTTACAAACGGACAAGCGTTTAAATGAAGAAAACGAAAAAAACTTTACATTGCCCAAAAATAATGATACTATGAAATTACAAAAAAGCGTAACAAAACTTGGAAACACTGTAAAAAAGAATAGTCCTGAAATTAAAACAACTGTTCCAAAAACACAAGGGGACCATTCTACTGTGCTGTTGCTAAAATATATAATCACACAATAAAACTGTCCCCCTATGTTATAAGAGAATTATCAAGTTTGAAAGAAGGATAGTAAAAATGAAAGAGTTGATAAAGGAAATTAAAAAAGCATTTAAAATTATTTTTATAACTGTAATTGCTTTTTTTGTTCTGATATGGGTAGGAAATATTATAGAATGTGAAATTACAACTCTTATACATAAAAATGAATTTCCACCGATATCCGATGATAATACAATGGTAGGGGATATTGAGTATTTTAAGATTATAAAGTATGATAAAGAGGAAGCTAAACTTTACTATGTCACGAAAGATCGTTCAAGCGGGAATATAATATCTTATAAAAAAGACGGGAACGGAAAATGGATATATTCTTCCTGGGATGAAACGGTATGGTCAAAAAGTGGAAGCGCAGACGGATTCTTATGGCCGTATGGAAGATAAACACAAGGGGTAACACAATAGAACCGTCCCCCTGTGCTATATAAAAAGGAGTCTTAATATGGTAAAAAAACATTTCCGCATAGTATTACGTTGCTTTATAACTTCTTTAATATTAGTTTGCTTTAAAAAATCACTTATAGATGTTTTTCCAGATATCGGGGCAAGGTTAGTTATTCTG
Source organism: Oscillospiraceae bacterium (assembly GCA_015068525.1). Classification (NCBI taxonomy): domain Bacteria; kingdom Bacillati; phylum Bacillota; class Clostridia; order Eubacteriales; family Oscillospiraceae; species Oscillospiraceae bacterium. The sequence continues at coordinate 142,208 of SVKJ01000002.1, forward strand.
CCATTTGGATTCACAGTATCTGTTTTCACTGTATATATTGATATGATGATAGTGTATGCTGTATTTAAACTGGCAGGGTGCAAGAAACTTATTTTTAAACTTTTTATAAACGAGTTTGCTCGTAAATATTCTTATGTATTGTTTATATCGGTAATATGTGATATCATATTAAATTTCTTTACGGATAATAAAATTTTTCTCAACGGATTCAGTTTGATTTTTGATGTAATTATGTATGTTTTAATCAGTAAAAGACTTGAAAAGTTGGATTTTAAGGGGATAAAAAAGCATATCATTTTATGCGTGTTATTTATAATAAACAATTTGTCGATGTTTGTTTAGGAACTAAAGAGGTACACAACAGAATTGTTCCCTTGTGCTAAAAATTCACAAAATTTTCACCTTACCAATATTGTATTTTAACATTGTACTGTTATATTTTACTTGTATCATAAAGATACGAAAAATTAACAGGAGGTAATCTTATGAAAAAAGCAAAAATTATTATTTCTCTGGCGGTTACAGCAACTATTACCCTTACAGGTGTTTGTGCTTTGGCAAATAGCCGTATGCCCGGGAAAAAAGGCAGCAGACCCTCTTTTAAGATGACACAGCAGGTTAATAAAAGACCTGAACTTACCGAAGAACAAAAAGTTCAGATGGAAACTAAGAAAGCAGAAATGTTAGAGGAAGCAAAAGTGAGGCTTTCCGAAAAACTAACTTTGGGCGAAATAACTCAGGAAGAGCATGACAATATGCTTGAAAAATTAGAGTCTGGTAAGTTTGAGGGCAAAATAGGCAGAGGTCATAAGCCTGAAAAGAGAGAGAAACCATCCGAAACTGATGAAAATAACATTCAGTAAATAGACAAAAGAGTAAAAAATAAAACTACATAAGTAAGTTAAAAAAGAGGGTGTTTAAAAATCAATTTTTAAACACCCTCTTTTTAGAGTATAGGAAAAAGTAAAAAATCCAAAGATTTTAAAAAAATCTTTACCTTCATTTTGCATTTTACATTTACGGGAGGGCACGGAGTTTTTTAACATCCCTGTTTTTTATAAAGACAGGATTGTGTTCTTGCTTGTATTCTAAATTTCATTGTTTACTTTTTTCCCTCGTTATGATACAATAAAATCAAATATATTAGGAGTGATATAATGAAAAAATTCACCTTACACATTTTGCTGGTGTTAATCTTGCTGTTTTTGGTTGGTATGCCTGTATCGGCAGAAAACGAAATTCAGGTGTTTATTGATGGTGAAACCGTAGCCTTTGATCAGCCACCTGTCATTATAGATGGTAGAACTTTGGTGCCTATGCGCGCTATTTTTGAAAACCTGGGTGCAACTGTTGACTGGGAAGCGGATACCTATACCGCCATTGGAAAAAAAGACGGCATTACCGTGAAAATCACTATCGGAGATAACACTTTGTATAAAAACGAATCGGGTATTGCCTTAGATGTTCCCGCCAAACTCATTGGCGGTCGCACAATGGTGCCTGCCCGCGCCATCTCTGAAGCATTTGGTGCCTATGTGAGTTGGAATCCGGCTTATCAATATGTGTTTGTGGAAACCCAGGATGAATTCAAAGCAAAGTACCTTTCCAAAATCGGTACACACAACGAGATTGTTGCAAAATATGACGTGAGCACTCAAAGGACGCAAAGTGAAGCGTTTTATGCTATAGATAAACTAAATCATTTAGCTCTTATAGAGTTTAGTGATACAGGTACCGTAACCTCTGATAAGTTTTTTGGTAACATTGATGATGGTACCAATGCTTACTATTACAATGATGAAACCATAAAACCTACCGATATGGATGTATGGGCATACCCTGCATCAAAGTTTATTAACTTTGCCAATGATGCAGACGGTCAGGTTTTAGGTGCTACATTTGTCGATGAATCTGATTTAATCAGAGTGTACCGTTATACTATGACCTCAGGTTACATTGACTATCTCTTTGATTTAGAAACCGCTGAACTTGGTGCTATATATGTATCCCCCGAAGCGAGTGCAATGCTTCTTACCACTACAGCAGAACCTTCAATTAAGGGAGAGAAAGTTACAATTCCCGGTTCGGGAGATGAACTCTATGTTTTCTTTGTTTACGATGAAAATTTAGTTAAACCTTTGTGGGATAGTATCATAGGACAAATTCAATAAAGAACATAAAAATGGAGATATATTATGAAAAAAATAATATCAGGATTAGTAATTATTACAATAATTTTTAGTTTGATGTCTTCTTTTTGTATTGCAGGAGCAGAAAGTGCTAATACTGTTTCGCAATGCGAAACGGGATTATTAAATGCTGTGCAAACAATTAATGCGGCAAAGAATTATTTAAAATCAGATGACAAAAATAAAGAATATCTTAGCAATTTAAATGTAGGGCAGGGTCTTATTCAACTTGAAGGTTTTCTTATTTCCACTGAAAAGGCAGTTCTGGCAAGTGGGCAGGGAGCAACAAACAATATAATTTCAATAGTAGCAAGTGCCGAATATGCAACTAAAGATATAGAAAACGAACTTGGGCAAAGAGTAAAAAATCAGTTACAAAAGGTAAAAACAAATCTTAATATTACATATACTCCCACAGGGAATACTGCTTCGGCATCGGGTCTTAAGGGTTTCAGAGATTTAGGCAATCACAAGTGGGCAGAAAATGCCATTATGGATATGTCTGTTGGAGATTATAAGGGATTATTCAGCGGTACATGCGCGCCTGATTCTCAGGGAATAGCGACATTCAGCCCTGACAATCCGATAACAAGAGTAGAATTTATTGCTGTTGTTGTAAGGGCAATACTTCCCGAGTATTTAGCAGCAATGCCTGTTTTCTATAATGAACCGTGGTATAAAAACGCTTACGATGTGGCAATTTGTAATAATCTGATACAGGAAAAAAGCGAATATCCTTTTACCCCTCAGGTGCTTGAGGCTCCTATGCCAAGGCAGGAAATGGCACTAATTCTTACAAGAGCATGTAATTTAAAAGGAGAAGACACGGATACATTGGCGAAAGTAAGCGACATTGCCGACTATGATACTATAGGTGACGAATATAAGAAATCTGTCAGAGTTGCATTTTCAAAGGGCTTGATAACAGGAAAAGACGACAAGGGAACATTTGACCCTTATGCGACACTCACAAGAGCAGAAGGTGCAATAGTTCTTTACAGACTGGCAGATCCTATTAACAGAGTTTTTCCCGATTATAAAGAAAAACTCGAACAAGGGCTTACATTAATGGAGATGCATCAGATTAGACTTTAAATGCTAAGTGCTGATGTTTGAATAAATGTTATAAACAAAAGGCAAAACCTCAAAGATGGAGTCTTAGGGGATTTTGCCTTCTTTTTTTGTATTTATTTGTTTAGGCACTCGGGAGTTGAACCCCTTATGCCTTAAATTTGTTAAATTTTAATCTTTTTAACTTGGCGTCCTCGTAAGGCGACAGCCTGACTTCGTCCTTCGCATTAAAAATCTTAGAAATTTTCCTACGTTTAAGGTCGAAGAGTTTAAAATTTAGAAATTTTGTTTAAGTCAAAGAAATTTCAAGGATGATACTTACGTATATCCGCAGGAATTTCTGCAGGATTAAGCGAAATTTCTAATTTTAAACCATAAGGTGTTCGACTCCCGAGTGCCTAATTAAAGTAAAAAACAATATTTAGTTTTCACTTTTTTTTAAAACATCTTGCGTTTAAGTTTGAAGTTGTGGTACAATGTAAGTTGAAAGAATATAATTTACGGAGGATATTATGGCGAAAGAAACTTACGATAATTCCAGTATCTCTTCTCTTAAAGGTGCGGACAGGGTAAGAAAAAGACCTGCCGTTATTTTCGGGTCGGACGATCTGGAAGGATGCAAACATGCGATGTTTGAAATTCTTTCCAATTCAATTGACGAAGCAAGAGAAGGTTACGGAAAGGTTATAGAAGTAAGAAGATACCTTGACCATTCCATTGAGGTTACAGACTACGGAAGAGGTATTCCTGTTGATTATAACCCTGTTGAAAACAGATTTAACTGGGAACTTGTATTCTGCGAACTTTATGCGGGAGGCAAGTATAATAATATGGACGGGGAAAACTATGAGTTTTCTTTAGGGCTTAATGGTCTTGGAAGTTGTGCGACTCAATATTCTTCTTCTTATATGGACGTTACGGTTAAAAGAGATAATACAGTATTTAGCCTTCATTTTGAAAAAGGGGAAAATATAGGCGGTCTTAAAAGAGAAGAGGCAATGGATAAAAAAACGGGTACCAAAATCAGATGGCTTCCCGACCTTGACGTATTTACCGATATAAATATTGAACTTGAATATTTTATTACCGTACTTAAAAAACAGGCTGTTGTTAATCCCGGACTTACCTTTAAACTGTTTGACGAAAAGGAAGACGGAACATTTACTCAGTATGACTTTTTATATAAAGACGGTATGGTGGATTATATAAAAGAGATAAACGAGGGAAAAGAATTTACATCCATTCATCAGGTTTCCTGCGAAAGAGTAGGGAAAGACAGGAGCGACAAAAAGGATTATAAAGTTAAAATGCATTTTGCATTTTGCTTTAATAACCATGTAAACCTTTTGGAATATTATCATAACTCAAGTTTCTTAGAGCATGGAGGTTCTCCTGATAAAGCGGTAAGAACTGCATTTGTTTATGCTATTGACAAGTATATAAAGCAACTTGGCAAATACGGAAAAAATGACAGTAAAATTACCTTTAACGATATTGAAGACAGTTTAATTTTAGTATCAAATTCTTTTTCAACATATACATCTTATGCCAATCAGACTAAAAAAGCAATAACCAACAAGTTTATTCAGGATGCTATGACCGAGTTTTTAAAAGAGCAACTTGAAATTTATTTTGTGGAAAACAAGCAGGAAGCGGATAAGATTGTTGAACAGATTTTAGTTAATAAAAAGAGCAGAGAACAAGCAGAGAAAACAAAACTTAATATTAAAGGCAAACTTACTTCTAAAATGGATATAACAAGCAAAATCAACAAGTTTGTTGATTGCAGAACAAAAGATGTGGAAAAAAGAGAAGTATATATCGTGGAAGGGGATTCTGCTAAGGGGTCCTGTGTTCAGGGAAGAAATGCAGAGTTTCAGGCTATAATGCCGATAAGAGGTAAGATACTTAACTGCTTAAAAGCAGAGTATGACAAGATTTTTAAAAGCGATATAATAATTGACCTTATGAAAGTATTAGGATGCGGAGTGGAAATAAATCTTAAACACTCAAAAGATTTATCTGCGTTTGATATTGATAAATTAAGATGGAATAAGATTATTATATGTACCGATGCCGATGTTGACGGTTTCCAGATAAGAACTTTGATTTTAACTATGATTTACCGTCTTGCGCCTACACTTATTGAAAAAGGAAAGGTATATATAGCAGAATCTCCTTTATTTGAAATTACGGCAGGAAAGGATACATTCTTTGCCTATGATGAAAGGGAAAAGACGGAAATTATTAATAAACTAACAGGCAAATATACTATTCAGCGTTCAAAGGGGCTTGGCGAAAACGAGCCTGAAATGATGTGGCAAACGACTATGAACCCTGAAACAAGAAGGCTTATTAAAGTAATGCCCGATGATGCTAAGAAGACTCAGGAAATTTTTGAACTTTTACTTGGCGATAATATTCAAGGAAGGAAGGATTATATCAGAGATTACGGTATGGATTACATGGAATATCTCGATATCAGTTAATTATTATGAATTTTACGGAAAAATCGATAGTAAGCACACTTAAAACCAACTATATGCCTTATGCAATGAGCGTTATTATTTCCCGTGCAATTCCTGAAATTGACGGATTTAAGCCTTCCCACCGTAAACTTTTATACACTATGTATAAAATGGGACTTTTAAAAGGTGCAAAAACCAAATCTGCCAACATTGTAGGGCAGACTATGAAACTAAACCCTCATGGCGATATGGCAATATATGAAACGATGGTACGTCTGACAAGAGGGAATGAAACTTTACTTCATCCGCTCGTTGAATCAAAAGGGAACTTCGGTAAAGTTTATTCAAGAGATATGGCATTTGCCGCCTCAAGATATACCGAAGCAAAATTAGAGAGTATCTGTGCAGAAGTATTTAAAAATATTGATAAGGATACTGTTGACTTTGTGGATAATTATGACGGTACAATGAAGGAGCCTTCGCTGTTGCCTGTTACTTTCCCGTCAATACTTGTTAACGCAAATCAGGGTATTGCAGTCGGTATGGCGTCAAACATCTCAAGTTTTAATTTAAGGGAAGTTTGCGAGGGAACTATTGCATATCTTGATAATCCCGATATAGATATATGTAATTATATCAAAGCGCCCGACTTTTCTACAGGTGGTTTTATCATTTATGAAAAGGACCAGATGGAAGAAATTCTAAGAACGGGCAGAGGAAGTTTTAAAATAAGGTCAAAATATCAGTTTGACAAAAAAAATAATCTTATTGAAGTTACTGAAATTCCTTATACAACAAGTATTGAACTTATTATGGATAAGATTATCGAACTTGTTAAAGCGGGAAAACTTAAAGAAATAAATGACGTAAGGGACGAAACCGACCTTAACGGTCTTAAAATTGCGATTGAAATAAAAAGAGGGACTGACCCTGATAACTTAATGTTAAAACTTTTCAAGATGACACCGCTTGAGGACAGTTTCCCCTGTAATTTCAACGTACTTATAAACGAAATGCCTCAGGTGCTTGGCGTTAAAGAGATTATTTCTGCATGGTGTGATTTCAGAATAAATTGCATAAAAAGGCAGACAAGATATGAAATCGGAGTTAAGAGCCAAAAACTTCATCTTTTAAACGGTATTAAGAAAATTCTTTTAGATATTGATAAAGCAGTTGATATAGTAAGAAACACCGAAGATGACGATGAAGTTATCGAAAACTTAATGAAAGGTTTTAATATTGATAAGGTTCAGGCAGAATATGTGGCAGAAATCAAGTTAAGAAACCTTAACAAAAACTATATTTTAAACCGTCTTACTGAAATTGAAGAATTAAAAGAAGACTTGGAAAAATTAAATGAACTGCTTTCGGATGTTAAACTTATAAAGGACTACATCAAAGATGAACTTAAAGAAATTGCCAAAAAATACGGAATGGAAAGAAAGTCCCAGATACTTGAAGCGGGCAATATAGAAAAATATTCATCTGAGGAAGTTATCGAAGATTATAATCTTAAAATATATCTTACCAAAGAAGGCTATTTAAAGAAAGTTCCTCTTGTTTCCCTAAGAGCAGGCGGAGAGCATAAACTAAAGGAAAACGATAAGATTGTTAAGGAATTTGATGAAACAAATGTTGGCGAACTTATTGTGTTTACAACAAAAGCCAATGCGTATAAACTTAAAATTTCAACCATTACCGACTGTAAATTAAGCCAGATGGGTGAATTTTTAAAGAGTATTTTAGAATGTGAATCTGATGAAGAAGTTATTGACGTATTTCCGACTTATAAGTATAAAGGAACATTCCTTTTTGCTTATGAAAACGGCAAAGCGGCAAAAATTCCTTTAGAATCCTATGAAACTAAAGCAAACCGTAAAAAACTTATTAACTCTTTTAGTTTAAAAGAGAAATTATGTAAGATTATATACTTACCTGAAGATACCGATATGGTTATGTACTCGAATGTGGGAAAAATACTGGTGTTTAACTCTGCGAGCATAAATGCTAAAACAACAAGAAATTCTGCAGGCGTTAATGTAATGACTTTAAGAAAAGGTGCCAGATTAAAAAGAATTTCAGAACTTTCAAAAACAAGACTTAAAGACCCTGATTATTACAGAACTAAAAATATTCCTGCAGTGGGATGCTTCCAGAAAAGCGAGGAAACTCAGATAAGCCTGTTTGGAACCGACGGTAATTAGGAATGAGAAATTAGGAATTAGGAATGATGGAAATGCAATTATGCCATACGGCAATTGCATTGTTGCTCCCATAAAAAACAATAAAATCCATAACATAAATAAAATGCAACAGGATGGAAATAAAATATTAAAAAGGCGAAATGGCTATATAGCATCATTTCGCCTTCCTTTATTCCTAATTCCTAACTCCTCATTCCTAATTTAATATTACTCTTCTCCAAGGTAATGTTTTATAAGAACTTCTAAAATTTCGTCTCTTTCCAAAGAACTTACGAGAACTCTTGAATTATTATGGCTTGTAATATAAGTCGGGTCTCCCGATAGTAAGTAGCCGGTAAACTGACTTATTGGATTATAACCTTTTTCTTTAAGTGCATTAAACACTGTATCAATAATATACTTAGGGTCTTTTTCCTCTTTGAATTTTTCTATTAGTCTTGTTTCGCTCATGGTAAACCCTCCTTTAATATCATAATAAAATAATTTAATTATAAATTCAATAGTTTTAACAAAATTGACACATTTTTTTAAGATTTAAGCAAAATATTTTCCTTTGCTAATCTTTCGATTATACTTTCGGCAACTTCCATAACTTCTTCTCTTGTAAGTGTTCTTTCAGGATGAGAGAATAACATTCTTACAGTTATCGATTTTCCGCTTTCATCTAAGTAAGTATCAGTAACCGTTACTTTTTTAATAAGGTCACAGTTTTCAGTCTTTATTGCATTTCCTATCGGCTCAAATTTATCTGATACAAATGATAAGTCGATTTCCATTTCAGGGAATTTTGATGGTTCTTTATATGTTATACTTTCATTTTTTAGCGATGCTAAAATTTCCATATCAATTTCCAAAAATACGATAGATGCTTTTTTATCTATTTTTTTAGAAACAGTCGGATGAACAATTCCCATATTTCCAAGCCTTATACCGTCAGCATAAATTCCGTTTAAATTTTTTATATGCTGATAGGACTCAGTTACTTCTTCTTTTTTAAACGAAACTTCTTTATGTTTAATATCGTCAACAATTGTTGCAATTATATCTCTTAATTTAAGATAAATTTCTTCAATACCTTTAGTTTTTGAAAACAGTGTTATTGCAAGATTTTTCTTTTCAATACACATATTGTCTTTATCAACACCGTCAACAACTCTTCCTATTTCAAACACACCAAAATCCTGCGCATAGCCTGTGTTATACTTAACCTGGCAAAGTTGGGTAGGAATAATTGCATTTCTTATGGTTTCAATATTAGGATTTGTGGCATTTTGAAGTTTTATATTGTCGCAAACATCAATGCCAAGTGCTTTATATTCGTCATTATATGTCCACACATAAGAGTGAAGTTCGTGAAGAGAATATCTTTTAACTAAAATATCCTTGATATTATCTTCGTCACTTTTTAAAATGTCCGCTCTTACAGGATAAAGAGGTGCTTTTGCAGTGTTTACATCAAAGTTGTCATACCCGTAAATTCTTGTTATTTCTTCTATAATGTCCGCTTTCATTGTAACGTCTTTGGTTGCTCTGTAAGACGGAACAGTAACTTTGAATTCGTCATTTTCACATTCTGCCATAAATCCTAAAGATGTAAGTGTTTTTAAAATTGTATCGTTTGAAATTTCAATACCTGTATATTTATCTACAAACTTTTTAGAGAAAGTAAGATTAATAATATCATATTTTTTTGCATATTCATCGGTAAGCGATGATACAACCTTAACCTCAGGGTCAATATCTGTTAAAAGTTTTATAAATCTTGCTATGGCAGGAACTGTCATTTCAGGATCCAAACTCTTTTCATATCTCATAGAAGCATCGGTTCTGTGGTTAAGTCTTACTGTAGATTTTCTTACAGATGCAGCATCAAAAGTAGCCGATTCAAGAGTAAGCCTTGTGGTATCGGAAACTATTTCTGAATCTAAGCCACCCATTATACCTGCGATTGCAACAGGTGTGTTATCATTACAAATCATAAGGGTGTTTTCGTCAATATTTCTTTCCACTCCATCTAAAGTTGTGAATTTAAAAGGCTTGTCAAAACGTTTAATTCTTATTTTTTCAACCTTTCTTGAGTCAAAAGCATGCATTGGCTGACCCATTTCAAGCATCATATAGTTGGTAAGGTCGGCAAGTAGGTTTATAGCACGCATACCACAGTAGAAAAGTCTTATTCTCATATTGTATGGCGCAACTTTTTCTTTTATGTTTTCTACTTGAATTGAGGAATATCTCTGGCAAAGATTATCTTCAATTTTCATATCTATTTTCGGAAGATTATCGTATTTTGAAAGGTCAACCGTATCAAGAGGCTTTAACTGTCTTCCTGAAAGTGCTGCAAATTCTCTTGCTATTCCGTAATGCCCCCAAAGGTCAGGACGGTTTGTTAAAGATTTATTGTCAACCTCAAAAATAATATCTTCTATATCAAAAATTTCTTTCAAGTCTTTACCGTTTTCAAAAGATAATGGCAGGTCCATAATTCCTGAGTTGTCATCACTTATACCAAGTTCCTTTTCCGAACAGCACATACCAAAAGATGTGTAACCTGCAAGTGCGCGCGGTGCAATTTCAATTTCGCCTATTTTAGCACCCACTTTGGCAAAAGCAGTTTTCATACCCACTCTTACATTAGGAGCACCGCAGACAACATCAGTAAGTTTTCCGTCTCCCGCATCAACTTTTAAAAGATGCAGTTTTTTAGAGTCGGGATGGTCGGAAACTTCCTTAATTTCAGCGACAACTATTCCTGAAATATCGCTTCCTTTAAAGAAAATTTCATTTTCTACCTCTGCAGTAGATAAAGAAAACTGATTTATAAGTTTTAGTTTGTCAAGACCGGAAAGGTCTACAAAATCTGATATCCAATTCATTGATAATAACATTTATATACCTCCATAGCCTTCGGAAAGTTATCCGAACGCGTTTTTAAATTGTAAATTTTTGATATAATATCGTTAAAAGCCTTGGAAATATCGCATATTACCTGCGACTTTTGCCTCATTCTATCGAAAAATTTCCTAATTTGAAAATTCTTCGAACCTATAACGCTTTAAAATCTAGATTTTTCTAGGCGAAAGATTTCGATAATACGAGGTATATCGGAATCGACAACAACGAAAAAGCAGATTTTTAAGTGTTAGAGGCGTGTTTGGATAGCTTTCCGAAGGCTAAGGCACTCGGGAGTCGAACACCTTATGGTTTAAAATTAGAAATTTCGCTTTATACTGCACAAATTCCTGCGAATATACGAAAGTATTATCCTTGAAATTTATTTGTCTAAAACAAAATTTCTTAATTTTAAACTCTTCGACCTTAAATGCAGGGAAATTTTTAAGATTTTCAATGCGAAGGACGATGTCAGGCCGTCGCCTTACGAGGACGCCAAGTTGAAAAGATTAAAATTTAACAAATTTAAGGCATAAGGGGTTCAACTCCCGAGTGCCTAATCATCAAATGTGAACTGTGCTAAACTCTTTAAGTTACCGCTGTTTAAATCACGGATGTCTTTAACACCGTATTTCATCATTGCAAGACGTGTAAGTCCAAGACCAAACGCAAAGCCTGTGTATTCTTCAGGGTCAATTCCTCCTGCTTTTAAAACTTCAGGATGAATCATACCGCAGGGGCAAAGTTCAAGCCAACCTGAATGTTTACAGGAAGGGCACCCTTCTCCTCCGCAGATTAAACAACTTATATCAAGTTCAAAACCAGGCTCAACGAACGGGAAAAATCCGGGGCGAAGTCTTACTTTTATATCTTTTTTAAATACTTCGGAAAGCATTTTTTTCATAAAGAATATAAGATTTGAAATAGATATATCCTTATCTACCATAACCCCTTCCATCTGGAAGAAAGTATTTTCGTGGCAGGCATCAGTTGCTTCGTTTCTAAAACATCTGCCCGGGAAAATTGCTTTAATCGGGATATTATCATTTATAAGTGAATCTTTATATTTTTTATATATCGCATTCTGCGCTGCAGATGTCTGCGATTTTAAAAGCTGACCGTTTGTAAGATAATAAGTATCCTGCATATCTCTTGCAGGGTGATGCTTTGGAATATTTAAAGATTCAAAACATTCATAGTCGGTAACAACCTCGCTGTAATCTTCAACAGTAAATCCCATTGACTTGAATATTTTTTCACATTCTCTTTGCACCAAAGTTATAGGATGATATGAACCTCTTTCTAAATTAAGAGGCATTGACACATCTATTTCAGGCATTTTTTCTAACTCTGCTAAAATTTCCTTTTGTTTTAATTCCTCTGTTTTTTTGCCGATAAGTTCACTTGCTTCATTTTTAAGTTCGTTTACTTTTCCGCCAAAATCCTTCTTTTCTTCAATGCTAAGGTCTTTCATACCTTTTAAAAGACCTGTAATAAGTCCGCTTTTTCCAAGATACTCCACTCTTATGCTTTCAATATCTTCCATACAAGATACTGACTGAAGTTTTAAAATAAGAGCGTCTCTTAATTCGTTAACTTTTGCACTCATTTTTTATATTCCTTTCCTTACTTGTTCCTTATTCACTATTACTTATAACTTAAAAAACTCGTCCCCAAATACAAGGGACGAGTTCTAATATACCCGCGGTACCACCCAATTTTCAATAAAATTGACTCTTTTACATCTTTAACGGAATAACCCGCCCTGCCATTTCCTGCAGGGAACTCTTTAAGCGAACTTCAACTTTACTAAAATAAAAAATGCTTTCAGCCTAAGGCACTTTATCTCTGATATTCTTATAAAGCCTACTCTCTTAAATACAAACGTTTCTTTATCCATATTTGCAGAAATTTCTTTTTTAAACCATATCAGGCTCAAGTATTACTGCTCTATATATTATAACACACTTTTGTAAAATTGCAAGGTTTAATTTTATCTATAGAAAAATAATGATAATTTATATAAATATTATGAATTTGTATAATTTGCAATTAATTTTTTTCTAAAAAGTCCTTTAATTCTTCGTCATTTGAAGGTACTTTAATATTGCCTTTTGCAATAGAATCCCTTATTTCTCTTGCTTCGTTGTTTACTTTTTTATCAAGTAAGATATTGGTTTTAGAAAGAGAAATTAATCTGTCACTCATACCGAATTCGTAATTTTTCCCGAATTCAAGTTCTCTTTCAACGTAGGAATCCATTACATTACTCATAGCAAATTTTGTATTTTTTATAATACTTACAAGTACATGCTCGTGGTCATAGGATGCCTGATCAGTTCCACTGCCTATAACAAGTTTTTCACATTCGCCCGCAGCTTCAATAACGCCGTGACCTCCAGTCTGGAGTGCATGGAAAATAATATCACATCCGAAATCGTTATATAAAGAAAGTGCAGCAAGTTTTGCGCTTTGTTTATCATACTCGTTTTCAATGTTTAAAAATTCAGTCTGAACAGGTGTTCCCATAAGTTTCGATGCGTAATTTGCACCGGCAATAAAACCACATGCATATTTTTTGGTTATGGGGTTATTGTTTTCGCCTACAAAACCGATTATACCGTTTTTGGAAGATTTAGCGGCAATATAACCTGCTAAAAATCCGCCCTCTTCCTCTCTGAATGATATAGTAACAACATTTTGTGGAACATTGTCAAGTTTAACATCAATAATTCCGAAGTTAACTTCAGGGTAATTTTTTGCCTGTTTTACAACTTCATCTTTCCCGCCTTTTTCAAGGCACCATATAAAATCGTGGCCTTCGTTTATTATTATATTAAAATTACTTGCAAACTCATCTTCGTTAAGGTTTTCAAAATAAGAAACTCTTAAATTTGATGCATGTGCTCTCAGTCCGTTATAAGTTTCGTGATTTTGCGCGCCGTTAAATATTTCGTTGGCATAAGTAGTACAGGACACCTTCCTTGTACTTTCATAATATTCACATCCTGAAAGAGAAAAACAAAAAACAATTAAAAGAAGTAATGATATAAATTTTTTCATAATATTAATCCTCCTGTGATTGTATACAATAATTATATCAGTTAATTAAAAAAATTTCAATAATAAAAGTTTTTTTGAAAATATTTATTTACATAGAGAAATAAATGTGTTAATATTATAGTGAGTATTGCCGACAAAATACAACAAATTGAGGTAAAAAATGCGAGTAATATCCGGACTTAAAAGGGGAACTAATCTTTTTTCCCCTGTTACTGATAAAACAAGACCTACTACTGACAGAGTCAGAGAAAATATATTTAATCTTATAAGATTTTATCTTCCAGATTCCAACATTCTTGATTTATTTGCAGGAAGCGGAGCAATGGGGATTGAGGCATTATCGCAGGGCGGTAAAAAATGTGTTTTTGTTGACTCGGACAAAGAGGCTTATAATATTATAAATAAAAATATTACAAAAACCCGATTTGAAGATAAGGCAGAAGTTTATAAAATGCCTTTTGACAATTATCTTAACAGTTCAAAAGAGAAGTTTGATGTAATATTTTTGGATCCTCCGTATCATAAAGGTTTGGTTTTTGAGGCAATTAATCTGATTATAAAAAATAATTTATGTAACGATAACTGTATTTTTGTTATAGAAAGTGACTCTTCGGAGGAAATTGTAATTCCCGAAGGATTTGAACTTTTAAGAGAAAAAGTTTACGGCAGGGTTAAAGTAACTGTTATAAGAGAGGGATAACTATGAACATTGCAATATATCCGGGAAGTTTTGACCCGGTTACCAACGGGCATCTTGACATTATTGAAAGAACTGCCGCAATTTTTGATAAAGTAATAGTTGCAATTCTTATAAACAGTAATAAAAAGCCTACATTTACTATAGAAGAAAGAATGGATATGCTAAAGGCAGCAACGTCACATATCAAAAATGTTCAGATAGAATTTTTTGACGGGCTTTTAGTTGACTTTGTCAAGGCAAAAGGTGCGCGCGTTATTGTTAAAGGGTTAAGAGCAATATCAGATTTTGAGTACGAATTCCAGATGGCAATGCTTAATAAAAGCGTTGAACCTGAGATTGAAACATTATTTATGATGACAAGTAATAAATACTCTTATTTAAGTTCAAGCATTGTAAAAGAACTTGGAAGACTTGGGGCGTCCTTGGATGACCTTGTTCCTGAGAAAATAATGGATAATGTAATAAATAAATTAAGAAAGGGTTGATATTATGGCAGAAAATTTTAAAGATTTAATCGATGAACTTGAAGAAATTATTGAAGATGCAGGCAGTATTCCTTTGTCAGGAGGAAAAGCAATAATAAATAAAGAGGAAATTTTCTCACTTATCTCTCAAATAAGACTTAACTATCCTGAAGATTTAAAACAGGCAGAGTATGTCAGAAAAGAGAGAGACAGGATTTTGGCAGATGCTGAAAAAGAAGCACGTATATTAACCGATGAAGCGAAAAATAAAGTTGCAAAAATGGTTGATGATTCTGAAATAGTAAGACTTGCAAAACAAAAAGCAGCAGAAATTATTAAAGAAGCACAGGATATGGGTAACGACCATTTTAATCGTGCTGTGGAACAGGCAAATGCTGCAAAAGATGAAAAGAAGATGGAAATTGATAAGTATCAGGATGAAGTTTTAAGTTATGTTGTAAGTATGCTGCAAAAAGCAGAATCTACTACTGAACTTAGTGTTTCAACCGTTTCCAAAGCAATTGATGAACTTAATAAACAATATGATGCAATAAGAAACATTTATGAAAAAGTTTCTCAAAGCAGAATGAATATGTTAAAGTAATTTCATCTTTTATGTAAATACATAAATCACCTTTTTTGGTCATAGAATATGATTGAAAGGGTGATTTTTTATGTCTAATAAAACAAAAAATGTTTTAAAAACCGTTTTTTACTCGCTTATAATTATTGTTCTTGCAATGTTCGGGTCAATGGGGTCAAAAGAGTATTACAGTACGCTTAATCTTCCAAAAGGCGCTCCTCCTTCATGGCTTTTCCCTGTTGCGTGGGGAATAATTTATACACTTATAATTATTGCTGCCATAATTATAGTTGTTAAAGCAAAAGACGGAATGTATAAAAAAGATGCCATATCTTTTTATTATACACAACTTCTTGTAAATGCTTTCTGGCCGTATCTTTTCTTTGTGTTTAAAACGCCTCTTCTTGCATTTTTATGGCTTATTCTTCTTTTGGTCTTAGTGGTGATTAATGCATTGAAATTCTACAATCTTAATAAAATTTCAGGATATTTGTATATTCCTTATATACTGTGGCTCCTGTATGCAGGATATATTAACCTGTTTGTAGCACTTCTTAATTAGATAGGTATTTGAGGCAACTTAAAAATTGCAAATTTTTTATTGTTAAAAGTTATAGAGGGCGTTTAAAAGTTAACTTTTAAACGCTCTCTTTCTCTTATTTAGGGGGAATAGGTAAAAAACTTCAGACCCATTAGTAGATGTTTAAAATATCTTCTCTTAAAGTTTCGTCACTCGTTTCAAGTCGTGTCAGACTTTCAGGGACTTTTCCTACAATTATACTTTCACAAAGAGGAATTTTTGATGTAACTTCGGTTTTTGAGTAAATACCTGTAGGCATAAGAATAGATGCAGTTGATTTTACCTCTAAGTAAATTTCGTGTTTTGTCTGATTTATTCCTGCCTCAACGAACGAATTTTTAAAGTCAATTGATACTCTCCCTGATGGGACAAGTTTTACTTTAAGTTTCGGGCCAAGTCCTGCAAGTGTATCAATTTTAGTTAAATTTCCAATGGGTATATTTATTATTATATCAGATAATGAGTTGATTTTTTCATTTATATTAAGTGTGAATTCCGATTTTAAACGGTTTGCAGTAACTAAGTTCGTCATAAGTGCGGATACTTTCCCCTCGTTATCGGAAATTAAAGTTACCATATCTTCATATAACAGTTCATTTTTTAAAATTACCTCGCCTATACCGCTGTTTACTGCATTGTTTAGTATGTAATTTGCTCTTTGCTCTGAAAGATTTTTTATTTGAGGTTTATAGGCATTGTTATATACATTTACAAAAACGAAAAATACAATAACTATTAAAATGACAGAAATTATTTTAAAAAAACTGATTTTTGCAATAGAAGTTTTAAGTTTAAATTTATAGCGTCTAAAGTTTGGCGATTTTCTCATAAAAACACAACCTTTTCATATTATTATATGAAAAATATGAGAATTTGAAAATAAAATTTAAAAAAAATAAAAAAACTCTTGATTTTTCAAAAAATATTTGATAGAATAAAATGTAATCAGTAAAAGAAGAAAATTATTTTATATAATTTTTGTATTGTAGGAGGTGTATTTCGATGGCTAAATGTGAAGTTTGCGGAAAAGGTACAGTATTCGGAATTCAGGTTTCTCACTCTCACAGAAGAAGCAACAGAACCTGGAAGCCAAACATCAGAAAAGTTAAAGCTATAGTTAACGGTCAAACAAAGAAAATCAATGTTTGCACAAAATGTATGCGTTCTGATAAGGTTGTCAGAGCTATATAGTAAAAAAATAAACGGTAGGGTAAAACTGAAGTGAACCCCAAAGTTTAGACAAAATTAAATATTAACTTACTTGTGAATGAGTTCGGTATTGTACCGGACTCATTCCTTTTAGTTTCATAGAAATTCTTTCGTTGTTGTAGTAATCA